>OMOE01000015.1 GCA_900290365.1 Syntrophobacter sp. SbD1
GTATTCAGCTACGCCGTCCCAGGACAATCCGGTGCGTCCTCTGCAAAGGAGTAACCCGAACGCCCTGCAGGAAGAGCTGATCCGGCACCTCAAGGAAGATAGCGAGATGAGCGGCTTCGACTTTGGACTCCAGTTCCTCGACGCCGGCAGGATGAGCTATTGGGGCAAGCGTCGGGACGCCAACTTCTGGATCGAAAACGCTAGCGTCGAGTGGAACGAAGCGCAAGCGCCTTTCCACACGATCGCCAGGCTTACACTCCTATCGAAGTCGCAGCTTCCGCTGGATGCCGGCGAAGCGACATATTTCGATGTCACAGGGAACTCGACACCCGACAGCATGCCCCTTGGGAGCATTAATCGCGCCCGCCGGTCTGGGGAGATTGCCAGCAGAAAAGCACGCATGCCCACGGACAGCAGTTGAGAACGGTTTTGCTGGACTGGCTGACGCAGACCGTCCGGGCAGACCGTCCCGTTTGCGTGAGCAGCATATTCAGGAGATCAACCTCGCCCTTCGGAAGAGCCCGCTTGATTTTGGGCTTGGAACAAACATTTGGGATGGCAACGCTCTGTCTCATTTTATTGCTCAAGAGTGGAAGTTGAACCTGGGCGTGAGGCAATGCCAAAGGCTCTTTCGACAATTTGGGTTTAGAGTTCGAAAACCTCGGCCCAAAATCGCCAATGTCGACTCTGAAAAGCAGGGTCGGTTTAAAAAAACTTCAGACACTGGTTTGCGATGAGAGCATTGAATTATGGGCACTGGACGAAGTGCGGTTCCAGCAGCATGGCTCAAGATGCAGCATGTGGGTACCCCCTGAGACAAAAGATCCCATTATGTTGCATCACCCCACAAGGGAAGGCATCAATTACTTTGCGGCAGTTCGGATTCGAGATGGCAAGTTCATCTTTGATCGCGCAGATATTTTGAATGCCAAAAGTTTTGTCCGTTTTCTCAAGCATCTGAAAATGAGAAGCTTCAAGAAAGACAGAAGGGTAGTGGTTATTCTTGATAATGCCCAGTATCACCACGCCAAGTGCAACCACGACTGGCTTAAGACCAACGAGCCAAAATTTTCGTTGGAATTTTTGCCTCCCTATAGCCCGGAGTTAAATCCCATAGAGCGGGTATGAAAGCTGACTCGCCGGCTGTCGACCCACAACCGCTACTTCCCGAAATTAAGCGATTTGGCCGAGGCAGTGGAAAGCACCTTTTTTCAATGGGATAAAGGAAGCAGCGCACTTAAAAGACTGTGCGCAATTAGTTAAGACGTTATGTATAGATCGGAATCCGCTATAACTTCAGGTATTCGTGGAAAATTCAGGAATTAAGTAACCTCAGAATTTTGCCTTTCCACATCACTGATCGCTATCCTTTGTCCGCCGCTTCCAGCTCACCCGCACACTGTTCTGATAAATGATAAATGATAAATGCAGGTGAGCGGGTGAATAGATGAAGAGGTAAATCGCAAGGACCACACCGTCAGCCCTGCTTGAGCTTTTTGCTCCTTTCAACTTCTGGTTGCCGGCCTTCGGGGGTACGGGTTGCTGGCTCTTCACTCCTCACTCCTCACTGCGAAGCTCCTTTTGCCTTTTCTCGTTGCCGTTTCTATTGCCGCTTCTCGTTGCCGTTTTGCAGCGCCAAATCTCCCATGGCAAAATTCTGATCGCTGGGATTTGGAGGATTTGTGATTTGGTTCTTTCTGTTCACTGTTCACTGCGACGCCAATGAATTTGTTCGCCCTGTCCATTGTATTTGGATTGTATTTTCAATGGAACGAGGTTTCGGTTGAAAACGACCCATGACTCACGACCCGTGTTTTGTTGTTTTACTTTTGCCTTTTTACTTTTGCCTTCATTGCTCCCCGCTCCCTGCATGCTCTGCTGTTTTCTAAAAAAGGCTACCTAATGAAATCAATAGGTTGCAAAGGTTCTCGCTGGTTGTTTCGCTGTATTATCAGCGGATACAGACTTGGGATTCTTGCAGGAATTAATGTCGGAAAGAGTCTGTCTATCGTTTGACCGACGTACCTTGGTCCCTCACGGCGCAGGGACCTTGAAGACAGGAAATGATCTATCCGTGCCTATCCGTGTCTGTTTTCGGCCCATGGAACGGGACTCGCTATTCACTATTCACCAATTCTATCTTATTCTTAAAACCGATATGGAGATGAATCAAACAGCCCTGAATTATTTCCACCCCCTCGTGGCGAGTTGGTTTGCCGAAGCCATCGGCATGCCTACCGAACCGCAACGGCTTGCCTGGCCGCAAATTGCGGCAGGAGAGCACGTCCTCATCTCTGCTCCTACGGGAAGCGGGAAAACTATGGCCGCCTTCCTGTGGGCCATAAATGAGCTGATAACGGGAAAATGGACTCCGGGCCGTTTGAGTGTGCTCTATGTTTCACCACTCAAGGCGCTCAATAACGACATCCGCTCAAACCTCACAGGGCCGCTCACCGAGCTCAAATCAGTCTTTGCGCGATCCGGAAAACATTTGCCTTCCATCGCTGTCGGCATAAGAAGTGGCGACACGCCTCAGTCCGAACGGCGCCGCATGCTGCGCGAGCCCCCTGAAATCCTGATCACAACACCTGAGAGCCTCAACCTGCTGCTCAGTTCCCACGGCGGACGGTCCATGCTGACCAATATTCGGACCGTTATCCTGGATGAAATTCACGCGGTGGTCAACAGCAAGCGCGGCGTGCATCTGATCACCGCAGTCGACCGGCTGACGCCGCTTTCCGGCGAATTCCAGCGTATCGCCCTTTCGGCTACCGTCAGGCCGCTTGAAACCGTGGCCGAATTCGTCGGAGGGTTCCGGATGACGGGGGGGCCCGCAAGCCCCGTATACGGCGCCAGACCTGTGCGCATCGTCTCCTCATCCCAAAAGAAAGACTACAGGATAACCGTTCGGTTTCCCGAGGCTGCGGCCGGCTGGGATGAGCGCGATAATTTCTGGCAGCCTTTTGTGGACGAAATAAAGGAGATAGTGGCAAGGAACCGGTCAACCCTGATTTTCGCCAATAGCAGGCGGCTGTGTGAAAAGCTCACCCATCTGCTCAACGAGGGTGAACCGGCGCCCCTGGCCTATGCCCACCATGGTTCCCTCTCCCGCGAAATCCGCGCCGAAGTGGAAAATAAGCTCAAGGCGGGACAACTGCGCGCCATAGTCGCCACGAACTCATTGGAACTGGGCATAGACATCGGAACACTCGACGAGGTGGTGCTGGTTCAGGTGCCACCATCGGTCTCTTCGGCAATTCAAAGGATCGGCAGGGCAGGGCACCGGGTAGGGGACGTCAGCCGGGGGATCCTCATCCCTATCGACTCGCGGGATATTTTGCACACGGCTGTACTGGCCGGGGGAGTCTACGGCCAGAACATCGAAGCTGTGCATCCCGTTGTCTGCCCGCTGGATGTGCTGGCCCAAATCATCGTTTCCATGACCGGCGTCGAAACCTGGGACCTAGATGAGCTCCATGCCCGGCTCAAAACCAGCTATCCCTACCACTCGCTCGGCCGTCCGCAGTTCGACCTCGTGATCGAGATGCTTGCGGGCCGGTATGCCGGCAGCCGGTTGCGCGAGCTCAAAGCGCGTATAGCCGTCGATAAACTCGACAATACGGCTACGGCAAGAAGAGGAGCCCTGCAGGCGGTCTACTTTTCCGGCGGCACAATTCCCGACAGGGGCTACTTCCATCTTCGCCACAATGAAAGCGGGGCGCAACTCGGGGAACTCGACGAAGAATTCGTCTGGGAAGCTAAAATCGGCCAGGTGTTTACCTTCGGCACTCAGAACTGGAAGATCGAGCGGATCACTCACAACGATGTCTTCGCCACAGCGGTTCGGCCGGGGGCCGCGGCGCCTCCGTTTTGGAAAGCCGAGGAAAACCTGCGCGATTCTCATTTTTCACGGCAGATAGCAGATTTTCTGGAAGCGGCCGATGAACTGCTCGAAGACCCCGAAGTAAAGGAATTCTATAGAAAATCGCTCACGGACAAAAACGCCTGGCAGCGGCTTTCGGGTTTACTCCGGGCCCGGTCGTCCGTTCTGCCTCCAGGCGATTCATCGTTCATTTTCGAAAGCCTTGAGCCCGGGGCCATGGAAAGGCTCATTACCTTTCTGATGAGGCAGAAGGAGGCAACCGGAGGCGCTCTTCCCCACAGGCGCCATCTGCTGATAGAGCATGTCGGCTCGGGGCCCGGAGGATATCCCGGAAATCAGATCGTACTTCACACAATATGGGGCGGCCGCATAAATCGGCCATTCGCCATGGCCCTCGAGGCGGCGTGGGAAGGCCGCTACGGGTACAGGGCGGAGCTTTTTCCCGGCAATGACTGCATTATGCTGCAACTGCCTCATGAAGCAGGGGGTGAAGAAATCCTCTCACTGGTCAGCAGCTTCAACTTTTCCGGGCTGATAAGAAATAAACTGGAGGGCTCCGGTTTCTTCGGGGCCAGGTTCCGGGAATGCGCCGGCCGCTCCCTGCTCCTGACCCGCCGCCAACTAAGCGAGCGCATGCCGCTCTGGCTGAGCCGGCTTCGTTCTCAAAGACTGCTTGAATCCGTGCTCCAGTATGAGGATTTTCCGATCCTTCTCGAGGCCTGGCGCACCTGCTTGAGGGATGATCTGGACCTGGAAGGACTGGCAAAAATTCTTGCCGAACTGGAATCGGGCGCCATCACCTGGTCGGAAGCTCATACCAGCCACCCGAGCCCGATGGCGCACTCTGTCAGTTGGCCCCAAATCAACCAGTATATGTACATGGACGACCAGTTGAGATCGGGGAAGAGTTCAAAGCTCCGGACGGACCTGCTCCATGAGATCGTCTCGATTTCCGGGCTGCGCCCTGCGGTCTCCAGCGAGTTGGCCCAACGCTTCGAGCTGAAGCGGCAGCGGCTTAGCCCCGGCTATTCGGCGGATAGCGCACCCGACCTGATCGAATGGGTAAAGGAACGGCTTCTTTTGCCTGAATCGGAATGGCAGAGCCTGCTTGGCGTCATTGAGCGCGATCACGGCCCGGCCCCTGAAACCATGACTGCTTCCATTGCCGCCAGGCTGGTGCGCGTCCACCCGCCGAAGGCGGCCCAGGCCCTGATCATCGCGATCGAAGACCTTCCGCGGCTAAGCCACGGCCTGTATTGGGATATCGACTCCCTGCCCGCTTCAAGGCTGGACTCGGGAGAAACCTTCCAGGCCTCCCGACTGAGAGACGTCCTTCCACAGCTCAATGATCCCGAGCCGGACGCCGAGGATCAAGACGAGCTGTTCACAGCGATTGTTTCGCAGTGGCTCCAGTTCTATTCGCCCCGGGGACTGGAATTCGTGCGGGATACCCTTGGCCTGGACAACGGCCGGCTGGCGGCAGCCGTGGAGGCGCTGATCGATGCCGAACAGCTCGTTTCAGGACTTCTCATTGACAATGACGAGCAGGAGAGCCTTTGCGACACTCAAAACTATGAAGTTATGCTCCGGCTTTCCCGGGCGGCTGCCATACCCGCCTTCTCCGCCCTGGATATCGAGAAGCTGCAGCCCTTTCTTGCCCTATGGCAAGGTCTTGTCACCCCGGAATCCGAAGCAGGTCCCGACGGGCTTTTGCGAAGGATAGAGCAACTCGTCTCCTGCCCGGTTCCGGCTGAACTTTGGGAAACGGAGATCTTTCCGGCGCGCCTGAAACCTTACGATCCTTCCTGGCTCGATTCCATCATGCAGCAAAGCGACCTTCGCTGGATCGGGCGCCGAGCCGGCGCAGGCCGGGTTTGCCAAGCCTGGGACGCAGAATCTGGCGGTTCCCGGCGGCAGGTCCTCTTCTCCTTCGAGCCGGACCTGGATCTCGTCGCAGAGCCGGCGCAGGCCGTGTTTGCCAAACCCGGAATACAGGCCATGGTGATCCCCAACGCTGAGATCGCAAGTCACGGTCGAGGGCAGGGGGGCAAAATTTTACGTCTGGTACGGCCTTCCTCGCAAGTGACGGGACACGATGCCGAATCCGGTTCCGGGGAGGATTCCGTCCCTGGCATGCAAAGCGGCGAAGGAATAGAGAAATATTCGGATTTGGACCGGCTCTTTTTAAACCCGGCGGTCCGCTACAACTTTTCAACTCTTGCGGCTTTATCCAACATCAGGCCGGCGGGACTGGCCGAGATGCTATGGAAAGAAGTCTGGCTGGGCAAGCTCACCAACGACACTTTCGCGACTCTTCGCCATGGGCTCGACAACGACTTCAGAGTGTCGGACCCGGCTGCACTCATGGCCCGGCGCAGCCGCAGACACCGTGGCGGTAGTAGAGCCGCCTTTTCCATGTGGAAGGGTTCGCTTCCGATGGCGGGCAATTGGATGCGCATTCAGTGGCCCAAGCCCGAAGAGGGTCTCCTGGCAAGGGCCGAGCGCGACAAGGAACGGGTGCGGCTGCTCCTGGACAGGTACGGCGTCTTATTCCGTGAGCTTTTGCAAAACGAGCTGCCGGCATTCAGTTGGGGAAATATCTTCAGGGCACTGCGGCTGATGGAACTATCGGGAGAAGTCCTGACCGGCTATTTCTTTCAAGGAGCGCCTGGTCCGCAGTTTATCTCTCACGAGGCTTTCCGGATGCTCCAAAAGAAATTTCCGGAGCAGGCCGTCTACTGGATTTGCGCCACAGATCCGACATCGGTTTGCGGCATACGGCTGGACGCTCTAAAGGGAAAACTCCCACGGCGGGTCCCGGGCGCCCATCTCGTTTATCACGGCACAAAGCTTGTCATGGAATCACGGCGCAGCGCAAAGACCCTGATCTTTCATGTTCCCGAAAACTCCGCCCATCTGCAATCTTACCTCGGATTGCTGCACCATTTGCTGACAAGAAGATTCCAACCGATGCGCCGCATCGTCATCGAGACCTCTACTGGTATATCCATCACCGACCTACAACGGCATCTTAGTAAGCAATTTGATGTAGTCAACGACGGCTCAAAATTGAATGTGTACAGAAAATACAATCTTGAGTCACGTCCACAACGATCTGGACAAGAATAAGCGGCAGATGACAGGGACAGATGTCTAGTCCGTTCTCGAACGAAGGAGCCAACCGATGCAGGGCTGTGTACCTCAAGATGACAACTACGAAGTGCGAGTGCGAGAGAGCTTCTCCAAGCAGAAGCTGATGCAAACCATTGGCGCGACTCTAACGAAGGTGATACCGGGGGAGGTTGAAATATCAATCGAGTTCCAAGACGATTTAACGCAACAGCACGGCTTCATCCATGCAGGTATTGTTGCCACCCTTGCCGATACCGCCTGTGGCTATGCCGCATTCAGCCTGATGGCTCCTGATGCAGCGGTGCTTACCGTCGAGTACAAGATAAACCTGCTCTCGCCAGCCGCAGGGGAATCGTTGATTGCACTTGGGAAAGTGACCAGACCGGGGCGCACTCTTACCGTGTGCTCAGGAGATGTGTTCGCTGTAAAAGACGGTGACAGGAAGTTGGTAGCCACCATGCTTGCTACAATGATGAGTATTCGTGATAGGGAAGGTTTGGTGGGGTAAGCAGAAAACTTACTCACGCAAAGAAGGGCCTGTCGAAGGATCGCCGTGTGAAAGGCCGTAAACGAAGGATCGACCATGTTGCATTACCAGCACAAAGGCGGACTTGAAGACCCGGAGTTTCTCCGCCGCATTGGTGAGCTTTCGGTAAAATCGGACCGTGTCTGGCTTGCGGCCCTCAGTGTCGGTCTCGGTTTTACGCTGATTGCCGCCTATCTTTTTGCCTTCTCTCCGACGGGGAAATTCTTGGCATACGCCGGACTTAGCATTCGCGCGAGCCTCTACTTCAGGGCGGGGGTGGTTCTGGAGGGCCGCGGCGGTGAGGTTTTATCCGATCTTTTCATGCTTGGACTCGTGGCGGGCATTTTTGAGATTCTCGTGGACTGGGGACTCATCCACTGGATTTCCAACGGACGTTTGGTTTACCTTACCGGCAACGACGTCGTTCTTCTTGCCTCGCCGCTGTGGATGCCCGTGGCCTGGGCCTGCGTGATCGCGGAGCTTGGCTATCCGGCGATGCGCCTGTTTCGATGGCTCAAAGCATCCATGACCACGAATCAAGCGGCGGTCATCGCCTCGCTCCTGACCGGACTGGCCGCCTCGGTAACGGTGGGATTCTACGAATACCTCGCCTACAGAGCGAACTTGTGGAGGTATGAGAAAGCCAATGTGATGCTTGGAGATTCCTGTGCCCTGTACATTCCTTTCGGGGAATTTTTGATGTTCCTGGCCATTCTGCCGATAGGAGCGAGAGTATTATCGATGAATCATCGCAGGCAGGCTGTTTTCATTGAAGGAGGAGCCGCATTTGCACTGGCGATAGCGTTAGGCTACGCGCTCGCCTACTTCTTACTGGAGGTCAGGTAGAAGCATTTTACTTCTCACCTTCAGCCTTGAGCATAAAACTTTCAAGGCGCCGCATCGTCATCGAAACCATCAACGGCGAAGACCCCTCCCTGAGCCCATACAGGGACGCCCTTAAAATCGGCTTCGACCTCACGGTCGACTTAAAGGACCTGGTTTTGTACCAAAAACACATGCACGCCGGCTGGGCCTGAGGCGAAAAGTTCACCCACGGCTCAGAAGCTCTGCCGGAGCAGGCTGCGCGACGCAGAGGACGTGGAGAGAGACAGGATGGTATTGGCTTCAACAAAGAGGACTTTTTCTTTATTTTTAATCCTGTAAATCCTGTTAATCCTGTCTAAGTCTCTGCCCTTGCACTAAAAATGCCTCTCGCTGCCTCTGCGCAGCCGGACAACTTTTGCCGCGCCGGGTTGCGGGACCGATATGCTCGACTGCCAGTTGTCGGCCATATGGGATTGCGGGACCCACGGCGGCAGGTCGAGACGAAAATGCGTAGAGAGGGCAAAAAGAAAGGGCTCATACATGCCGCGAAGTTCCAATAATTTCAGGTCCGCCTCATCTCCCAACGTAGGCCGCAGATCTGCGGCCAGTAACATGGACCTTAGGTTCGACAGAGCAGCGGGAGGGAGACGGTCAGGCTCCGGCCATCGGGGCGTAACTCCAAAAATGAGTGAGAGGTCCACCACGGTGTGCCTGGCCATGGCAAAAGTCAATTGAGCCTGGCGTACGCAGGCCCCTTCAATGCCTACCATTACGAATGCGCTGATATCGAGCATTGCCGCGAGCGCGGCGAGCCAAGACTGGTTGTCGTGTTGAGACCTGAAATAGGCGAGCACGGGGTATGAGAGGTGGCTTTCGAGCAATTCCGCAGACCATCTTTCCCATTCGTGCAGGGTCTGCCGGATTGATTCCATGCCCTGATCGTCATTGTGCCTGTGGAGCATTTCGGCGGCAGTAGGCGGCGAGCCTGCCCGGGCATCCAAAAGAGAAATATTGACCTCACGCCGGGAGAAGGACTGATTGAGACCAGGCAGGTAGCCGATCACAATCGCCAAAAAACCAAGTCCGGTCCCGGCCTCTAAGACCGACAGCAGCCTGCCCCAGGGCGTGAGTGGCCGGATATCGCCCAACCCGAGAGTGAAGAAGGTCGTTCCGCTGTAATAGAGGTTTGTGCCCAGGCTGGGTTGGCCTTCCGATGTTGAAGCGGTACTACTGTTGAGAAGCCCGAACCCCAGTATCAGCGTGAAAGCCCATAAACTCAGGAGCACCAGGAAGGAAAGCGGCCCGTAGATGCTGAATAAATTCTCTCGAAGATGCCTGGACGATATCCGGTGTACGACTGCTCTCCAGGCTTTCCATGTCACCCGGTAAAAGATGCGGGTCAGGCGCACCCGGCGAGTGACCCGGCGCGGGTAAATGAGCGTTTCGAAGGCCTCCCAAAGTATAACGGCTATCAGAAAAGCGCCTGTAAGCGCGGTTGGTATGGACATATTCATCTCCTGTTATGAAGATAATGTCCTTCCGGTCATAAGGCACTCAATAATGGCGAGAGGAGGAAAAGAACGATAAATATCAAGCGAAAAGGGGATTAAAAGGTGTACGTATCATCGCGCAAGTGAAGAAAATTCGCCTCCACCTTTACCTTGGGAAGCGCGGCTGAGCGCTGCTCAAATGTGCTGCAATTATGGCAGGCCGGGGCTTCTGTGCTATAATTAGTGTCCATCCGGAAACTCCGGATGTGACACTTACAGTTTCCAATTCGGAAAGGAGGCATTATTCGTCATGGCAAGCAAATCCGAAGATTGACGCCGCCAGGGCGGAAAAGGACCCTTTCCGGATGGAAACTAATTAGTTTGAACGTAATACCGTATCGGATCTGAAAGAAACGGACGTCAATGCTTGAACCTGAAGGCGAAAACCAGGGCGGGGCAGCGGGACTTGAGACAGGCGGCTCGTCCCAGACCGCTGCTTCCGAGGCCGCCGGCCCGGGAGATCTTGCAGGCCGGATATCCGCATTTCCGCATCTGCCGGGCATATATATGTTCAGGGATACGAGCGGCGGAATACTCTACATCGGAAAGGCCCGGGACCTCAGGAAAAGGATCGGCAATTATTTCCGCAGTGGCGAGGCCATAGACGCCAAGACCAGGATCATGCTCTCCAAGGCCGCCGACCTCGAATACGCCGTTACATCTTCGGAAAAAGAGGCGCTCCTCCTCGAGGCCAGCCTCATCAAAAAACACCGCCCGCGCTACAACGTGGTGCTTCGCGATGATAAAAATTATCTCTCGATCCGGATCGACTCGCGCGACCCCTATCCCAGGCTGGACATAGTGCGGCGCTTTCAAAAGGACGGAGCGCTCTACTTCGGTCCCTATACCTCGGCTCGAGCAGCCCGCGACACGCTCAAATACCTTCACCAGCTTTTCCCCCTAAGGCTTTGCAAGGGAAAAAAACTCCTGCCCCGGGACCGTCCATGTCTCAATTTTTCGATGGGGCAGTGCCTTGGCGCCTGTGCAGGCAAGGTTTCCCGTGAAGACTACATGAAGATGGTCGAGGAAGTGGTGCTCTTTCTGCAAGGAAAAACCGACACCCTCCAGAGACAGCTCAAGCAAAGAATGCAGGAAGCCGCCCAGGCACAGCATTTCGAATTGGCGGCCTTTTACCGCGACCGTCTGCGAAATGTCGCGGCAACGATCGAAAAGCAGCATGTCATATCCGACCGCTTCCGGGACCAGGACGTGCTCGGGATCTACCAGGAGGAAGACCGAACCGAACTGGTGGTTCTATTTATCAGGCAGGGAGTGCATTCCGGCCAGAGAACATTCGACCTCAAGGAGGCCAAGGGGGAAGACCGTGAGCTGATCTCCTCCTTCATTCAGCAATACTACTATCAAGGCGCATTCATTCCCGATGAGGTGATAATTCCCGTTTCGCTCGATTCCGAAACGGTCCTCTCGGAATGGCTGTCCGATATGAAGGGAAAACGGGTGAGGATCTGGGCGGCAATGAGAGGCGGCAGGAAGCACCTGCTCGATATGGCCCTGACCAACGCCCGCGAGAGATCCGGCAGCCGCAGGCGGTGGCAGAAGCTGGACAGGGCACTGATCGAAAGTCTTGGGCGTCTCCTCAAATTGCCGAGAACACCGGAGCGAATCGCCTGTGTGGACATCTCCAATATCCAGGGGCAGCACGCGGTCGGGGCGGTAGTTGTTTTTGAAAGTGGACGGCCGGATAAAAATTCCTACAGGCGCTACCGGATAAGACTAAAGAGTGAACCAGACGACCCCGCGATGATGGCGGAGGTAATAGGCAGGCTGATTGAAAACGACCCGGAACTTACCTCAAAGCTCGATCTGCTTCTTCTTGACGGAGGAAAGGGCCAGTTGAACAAGATCGTGGCTCTGCTCGATCAGCTCGAAATTTCCGATACGCTCCCGGTCGCCTCAATTGCCAAGGAGCAAGAATGGGACATAGGAGACAAAGGAAAGGGGCTCTATGAGAAAATCTATCTGCCCGGACGAAAGAACCCCCTTTTCCTGCACCGTTATCCGGACATTTTACACTTGCTCCAGCGAATACGCGACGAGGCGCACCGCTTTGCTATCACGCACTACCAGAACTTACACAGGAACTCGCTGCTCACATCAGCGCTGGACGGCATTCCAGGAATAGGCCCCGGCAGAAGACAGATGCTTCTTCAACGATTCGGCAGCCTGGATGCAATCCAGGAAGCCTCGGTCTTCGAACTGGAAAGCGCCGGCCTTCCTCAAAAGGTGGCGCAGAGCGTCATCAGCGTGCTTTCCAAAGCGGAACGCGGGGCGATACTGGAGGATGAGAAAGATTGAAATTTACATTGACCGTTTTATGCCTTGCTTAATGAAAGGCGGCCTCTTCCTGCTGTTTCAAAAAAGTTGTAGAAGCATGCGGGGATAGCGCCCGCCGCTCAGATCGTCCTCGAGGCGCTAAGCTTCGGGTGGCCTGGACGAGAAGGAACCTCTCAAATGAGGCGCTAAACCGCCTCATTGCTGCTTCCAAGCCCCCGGATCTTTATTGGCCGCCTTCAATTCCTTCGCCCTTCACTCTTCACTATTCTGCGACGGGACTACTCGGTAGCGGGATTTCACAAAAAACGCCAGTCCAGCAAGAAGCACAACCACGACTACTATATCGACCTCATGGGAGTATTGCAGGACAAGTTCCCACCTTTCACGAAGGTACATTCCGCATACGAGGAGAAAAGAATTCCACAGCGTCGCACCGAAAAGAGTCGCAAGAAGGAAGGGCAGGAGCCCCATCTTTCCTGTTCCTGCCGTAACCGAGACAAGATGGCGCACAACGGGTATGAACCGGCAGATGAAAAGGGTAATGGTCCCCTTCCGGCGGCTGAAGAAATCCTCTGTCCTCTCCAGATCATGCGGATTGAGCAACAGATACCTGCCGACTTTCAATACAAACGGCTTCCCTCCATAGTAGCCCATCGCATAGGATATTGCGGACCCGACAACCGAACCGGTGCTGGTTGCGAGGATGGCGGCCCAGAGGTTCCATTGGCCATCGACGACCATAAAGCCGACAAAAGGCATTACCGCTTCGCTCGGAACCGGAGCTATCATGCTCTCGAGGGCCATCAGGAATGCGGCCCCGAAATACCCCGAAGCATGCAGGCATGAAATTGCGAAACACGATACCAAGTTTGTAAGCATTCAACTCTTTCCTCTTACATAATTTTTGGACTACGATATCCGATGCCGCGAGGTATTCAAAACAGAATTCGACTGAAATTTCCAGAACATTCTCAAACTGCCGACGATTACGAGTAGAATAGGATATTTATTAATCCTGTTAATCCTGTTAATCCTGTCTAAAGTGTGCCTAGCCACGGGGATGCAGGCCCGGCAGTTTCAATTCGGAAAGGACCCTTGCCCCATGAAAGAAGAAGAGGAAATAGTCCGCTTACCCATCGAAGACTCGATCGACCTCCATACGTTCAGGCCCAACGAAGTGAAGGACCTTCTCAACGACTACCTCGAAGCAGCCGCTGAGATGGGCTTCGACGAGGTTCGAATAATCCACGGAAAGGGCATTGGGGTCCTTAGCCGGCTGGTCCATGGGGTCCTGAAGAGCCACCCGCTTGTGATTTCGTTCCGGGAAGCGGGCATCGACGCAGGCGGTTGGGGCGCAACAATTACCGTTCTCAGGAAAAACGCTGCTTAAGGATTGGCCCGGGCGCCCTTGTTATAACTTCCGAGGAACTTGAAAAATTCTGTCTTCTCTGTCAATTCAGCCAGGATATGCTTCCGGCTCTCTTCGGTTATATCGGTTTCCAGGTCCACATAAAACATATACTCCCAGGGCCTGCTGTGAATCGGCCTCGATTCGATTTTGACGATGTTTATATCGTATCGCGAAAAGATCCCGAGGGTCTCGAACAATGCACCCGGCTTATCGCTTACCGAATAGATAAGCGAGGACTTGTTCTGAGGGCCTGGAAGCGATTCATTCCTGGATATAACCACAAAGCGGGTGAAATTCCTCGGATTGGTCTCTATGCCCTCTTTGAGGATCGCCATCCCCGCAACCTGATCGGCGCCTTCACCGGCTATTGCGGCTTCTTTGGGATCTGCGCCGTCTTTGACCCGCAGGACAGCAGTGGCGGTATCTTTGCACGCCACCAGGTCCCAGCCGGGATTTTTTTCCAGATATTCTCTGCACTGCTGAAAAGCCTGGGGATGGGAGTAGATTTTTTCCAAACCATCTATTGGAGCATTTGGATGTCCCAGGAGATTGTGTTTGATCCTCAGGGTCAACTCACCGACGATTTTCAGGTCATATTCCAGAAGCAGGTCGTAGTTCTCATGGATGCTGCCCGTAAGGCTGTTTTCGACGGGCACGACGCCGAAGGCCGCCTGTTCGCTGTCCACAAGGGTGAAGACTTCTCTGAATGAGGAACTGTTGCGCAGGGGGACCTCATTGCCGAAAAACTGCATGCATGCCTTGTGAGAAAAGGAACCGGGCACTCCGCTGTAAACAACAGTCGCGGGCGCTTTGCTCTCGCCTCTGGGCCGCGTCATGATCGTTGCTTTGTCCAGGTAAGCAAAATCGACCTGCTTTCCAACAACGGGAGCAATTGCGTAAAGATCTCTCATCAACTGTTCGAATTGTTCCGGATAGAGGCTCTGGGGCCCGTCGGACAGTGCTTTTTCCGGTTGGGTGTGCACCTCGATTATGAGGCCGTCGGCGCCGGCGGCTATGGAGGCCCGGGCCATGGGACTCACTTTTTCCCTGATTCCCGTGGCATGGCTCGGGTCCACTATAATCGGCAGGTGAGTAAGCTTCTTTATGACCGGAACAGCGGTAAGGTCCAGGGTGTTTCGCGTGTAGCGCTCGAACGTGCGAATCCCGCGCTCGCACAGGATCACCTGGTCGTTTCCTTCCGAGAGAATATACTCGGCGGACATGAGCCATTCCTCGATAGTGGCCGACAACCCCCGCTTCAAAAGCACCGGCTTGCCTATTCGGCCGACAGACTTCAGCAGTTCGAAATTTTGCATATTCCTGGCCCCAACCTGAACGACATCGACGTATTTCATCATCAGGTCGGCCTGGCTCGGGGAGGTCATTTCCGTAACTATTCCAAGCCCTGTTTCCTGCCTTACCTCACTGAGTATCTTCAGCCCTTCCTCCCCCAGGCCCTGGAAGGCATAAGGCGAGGTCCTCGGCTTGAATGCCCCGCCCCGGAAGAGCACCGCCCCGTGTTTGCGAACGACGCGGGCAATGTCCATCGTTGTTTTCCTGTCCTCAACGCCGCATGGACCCGCAATCACCACCAGGCGGTCTCCTCCTATTGTGACGTCTCCGACCTTAATAATCGATGCAGCGGGATGGAGTTCCCGGCTCACCAGCTTGTAAGGCTTGGATATAGGGACGGCCCTTTCAACTCCGGGCAACGCTCCATAATATGAGCTTTCCCTGTACATCTTGCCGACAATTCCCAGTACCTGTTCCTCCACGCCACCTATTTCTTTCACCATATGGCCCTCGGAACGAAGTAAATCTTTGAGTCTTTCCACTTGTTGCTGCGTTACACCTTTTTCAAGAACGAGAATCACGGCATATCCTCCGATCAGGTTGTTGAGTTGACTGTAATAAAAAACCCCGAAGAGAAACTCCTCGGGGTTTAATGTTCTTGGCGCCCCGGGGAAGTTTGCTGCACCACCCGGAGCTTTTTTTCAAAAAGCTAACATCCCAGGTGGGCGCTCCTAAAGAAGAAAAAAAAGAAGCCGCAAAAGGACGGAAAAGTGCGTCCAAGCGATTTGCGCAAACCCGGGAAGAACAGGCAATTATCGAAAAGCATTTCCTTATTCACTGAGAACCCTTTCTTATTTCCACCAGGAAGAATAGAAAATCCGCCGGATTTTGTCAATCTCTTTCGAAGGGCCGATCAGGCCGGCGCCAATGGCGACTCGCAACAGCCCGCCGGAATCGTAGGGGCTGCCGGTTTGAAACTTCGTTGACGTTTAGACGACCGGATATTAGATTTCAATCATGAAAGCGACACAGAAGCGAGCCACAATTTATCTGGACTCCGAACTGCATCGAGTTCTCAGGCTTAAGGCGGCGGAGTCGCACCGCACCATTTCCGATCTGGTCAATGAGGCCGTCAGGTTAAAATTTGCGGAAGATGGCGAGAATCTGTCCTCGTTTGAGGAGCGGGCACGCGAGCCGAATCTGCGTTTTGAAGATGTCCTTGAGGACCTGTCAGGGTGTTGAAAAGCAGCGAACCCTATCACTCCCCTTTTCTAAAGGGGCAGGGGAATTTTCTTGCCGCCGCCGGAGTGTTTGAGTGGCTAACCCGGCCGGAGGTCCCACCGCCTAACTTATCTTCGCCAGCAACGTTATTTCGCCCGGTTCTGCGAGCAGGTCCTTTGCCTTGGCCCTATAACTTTGCACGTGCGATGTGGCGGAGTGCTTTTTCAAATGATCCTTGCTCTGCCAGGCTTCATAGAATACGAACAGAGCAGGGTCTTTGATCGACTGGTGCAGATCGTATCTAATGCAGCCCTCATCCGATCTGCTTGGCTCAATAAGGGTCAGGAGAAGTTCCTTAAGTTCCTGCTCCTTTCCTTTTATTGCTTTAAAACTGGCGACAACATTTATTTCTTGATCCATCATGCGCTCCCTCGATTCATAGTATTCGTAAACCTATTTCAAAATCAGGTAGTCTTCGATAACAAGGGCGTCGAGGCCTGAGGTATAGAACAAGGCGATAGCGTCTTCGGCTGAGTGAATAATCGGTTTTCCCATGATGTTAAAACTCGTGTTGAGCACCAGGGGGATACCGGTGAGGTCATGAAAGCATTTGATCAGTCTGTAATATTTCGGGTTCCATTCGGCCTTGACCGTCTGCACTCTTCCGGTCCCGTTAACATGAACTACGGCAGGTATTTTCAATGCGGCTTTATCCCTGAAGCGCAGCGTTCTTTCCATGTATGGGGCTTCCTGGTAATTTTCGAAGAACTCGTCTCCGTACTCGTGCAGAATTGATGGGGCAAAGGGGCGGAACGGCTCGCGCAGTTTGACCCTTGCATTGATTCGGTCCTTCATATCCGCGGGCCGTGGATCGGCGACTATAGACCTGTTTCCAAGAGCCCGAGGCCCAAACTCTGCCCGGCCCTGGACCCAGCCGAGAAGTTTTCCTTCGGCAAGAAGCGATGCCGCCCGTTCGCAAATATTTTCAGGCAGGTGTTGAACTTTGCTCTCAGCCCTGAACTCGATCATCCTCAATATCGGATCTGTCGACATCGGTGTGCCAAGGTATGGAGTTAGAAACTTTCCCTCAGGCCTGTAGCCGGGGTTGTCTTCGCAGAAAGCCAGCAGAGCTGCCCCGATGGCTGCCCCGTCATCGGCCGGGGCGGACGGGACATACAGATTTTCAAAACCGGTCTGTGAAAGAATCGCGCCATTAAAAGAGGAATTCAGCGCACAGCCTCCTCCCAGCGCTAGGTTGCGGGAGCCGCTCTTTTCCTCGAAATCCCTGATCAGGGTGAGCATTATTTCACAGAATATGGCCTGCCCCACGTTGGCAAGGTCAGCCGCTTTTTCGGGAGACACATTCCATGGGCTTATAATTTTGCGAAGCTCATTTATTACATTTCGTATTTCCTTCAGGGGAACGAATTTGAGCCTGCCGGAGTCGAAATAATAGATTTTGCGGAGAAGGGCGTATATCTCAGGGTCGAACTGCCCGTAAGGGGCAAGTCCCATTACTTTCCACTCTTCGCCCTTTTTGAGGTCGAAGCCGCAAAGATCGGTGACAAGGCCGTAAAAAAAGCCGAGACTTTCCGGGCCCTTATGCCTTTTCACCGTCTCGATGTTTCCATCCGAGTACCTGTAGAAGGCCATCGAGCCGAATTCCCCGATGCCGTCTACGACCATGCAGGCGGCTTCCCGGAAGGGGCTGGTAAGACAGGAATATGCCGCGTGGGTCAAGTGATGAGGATATCGCTTAATTTGGAATCGCGAATGTCCGAACGCTTCCTGCAGGCCATGTACAAGCCCGTGTCCGGCAGTTCTTTGGGCTGCATGAAGATAAGCCAGGAAAACAAGCTCCGAATATTCTTTCACCAGGGAGCGATTGACCTCGGTTGATGAGTCGCGCACTTTATCGAGGCTGAAAGTCCCGGCTTCGGAGAGTCCATCCAGCACTCCAACAACATTATCACTCCATGTTGTGGCAAACACGTATTCGGCGTCGGGGTCGCAGTACTTTTTAAGGAGTTGAGGGACCCGCACGAAGTTATCGGCCTCGCAATTAAAAGCCCTCTTGTATTGCAGGTAGCGCTCAGTCGCCTCGGCAAACAAAATCTGCCCGTTTGTGTCTACTATGGAGAGCGCTGAATCATGAAATGTTGTCGCTATACCGATATAGAAACGTTTCACTGTGACCTTTCGCCTGGTTTGATGGAATTTGCGCAGATCGCCCCCGCAACAAAGCTATCACATATTCTTAACGTAAATGTAACATAGCAGTAATGCAATTTACGTCCTTGTAAGCTCGATTCCGCAAGGGATCAGCGGGCACAAAATGCCAATTTGACTGACCGTTTACAAATACTTGAATAGTGGCTGTCAAGTCAAGAAGCAGTTGAGAATAGTGGTGGGGCGCGGGTCTTTCGGAGGCTTACTGGGTACGCCGCACAAGCAAACCCGAAGATTGACGACGCCAGGGCGGAAAAGGACCCTTTCCGGATGGAAACTAACTATGCTGACTAGCTATACCGATATAGAAACGTTTCACTGTGACCTTTCGCCTGGTTTGATGGAATTTGCGCAGATCGCCCCCGCAACAAAGCTATCACATATTCTTAACGTAAATGTAACATAGCAGTAATACAATTTACGTCCTTGTAAGCTAGATTCCGTAAGGGATCAGCGGCACAAAATGCCAATTTGACTGACCGTTTACAAATCCTTGAATAGTGGCTATCAAGTCAATAAGCAGATGAGAATTTTATTGGTGGCGGATTCGCGCGGGTCTCTAAGAGTCTTCAGGGAAAAATGCATTCCATGCGTTCACCATACTCGGCGTTGAAAGGAAAAGGGATGAAAATTCGAAATGTCTTGACCGCTTTTGTGATTTTGCTGGTTTGTTTTCAGGGCTATGCGCTTGGAGCAGACGAGTCTCCCGCGCATGTAAGACTGACTGGAGCGGGAGCCAGTTTTCCAGCCCCACTCTACAATAAGTGGTTCAAGGATTTTCATGCCCACCATCAGAATGTCCAGGTCGACTACCAGTCTGTGGGGAGCGGCAGCGGCGTAAAGAATTTCATCAACAAAACGGTTGATTTTGGCGCCAGCGATGCGGCGATGACCAAAGAGGAGATAGCACAAGTCGCCGCCGGGGTCCAGTTGCTCCCCATGACGGCGGGCAGCATTGTGCTCGCTTACAATCTGCCGGGGGTTCCCGAGCTGAAACTCAGCCGTGAGGCCTACGCAGGTATTTTCCTCGGTAAAGTGACCAAATGGAACGATCCCGCTATTGCAAAGAGCAATCCGGGCGTCAACCTGCCCGACAGCCCCATCAACGTTATTGTCCGGGCCGATAGCAGCGGGACGACAAACGTTTTCACACGGCATCTTTCAACGATCAGCGCTGAATTCGCAAAAAGCCCGGGGATCAACAACATGCCCAACTGGTCCGTTGGGACTCGCTCAAAGGGCAACGAAGGGGTTACGGCCGCCATTCGCACCACTCCAGGGTCGATTGGCTATATCGAATATGGTTATGCAGCCTTTCAGAAGGTCTCGATGGCGACGATCGAGAACAAGGCCGGAAAATTTGTAAAACCCACACCGGAAGCCGCCCAGGCGGCCCTGGCGGCGGTGGAACTGCCTGCCGACCTTGTGGCGTGGGTGTCTGATCCCGACGGGGATGCTTCATATCCGGTCGTAACGTTTACCTGGATGCTTTTCTATAAGAAATACGACGATGCGAACAAGCTCAAGGCAGTTAAGGACGTGGTCGAGTACTGCCTGACTGAAGGTCAGAGGAGCAGCGCACTGCTCGGCTATATTCCATTGCCCGCTTCCGTAGTGGCCAGGGATAAAGCTGCACTCGAAAACATCCAGGGTAAATAAGCACCGGTGGAGATGGGAATCTTGCATGGCTGAAACCGGCACTAACGCGACCAGTAAGGGTGATTCGATCACTCGCGCTCCCACGGCCTTTGAGAAGCACGGCAACACCGCCTTCAGATTGGCCAGTTATTTGTTTGCGTGGATGACCGTACTGCTCGTTTTGTACATTGCGTACACTATAGCGAGGCAGGCCGTCCCGGCTATGAGCAAGTACGGCTGGGGATTCGTCACGGGGACGAAGTGGGACCCCAACACCAAAGAGTTCGGGGTCCTGCCAGAGATCTGGGGTACGCTGTACAGTTCGCTGTTGGCCCTGGTCCTTGGCACATTGTTCGGCGTTGCGGTGGCCGTTTATCTGAGCGAACATTACCTTGGCTTTCTGGTATTCTCCGTTTTGAAGCTCTTTGGCGTCCAGTTTCACCCTTTCTGGGGAAAACTGCCGGACCGGCTTGAAGTTCTTTTAAAGAACCTCATCGAACTTCTCGCTGCTATTCCCAGTGTCGTCTACGGGCTGTGGGGAATATATTTCATTATTCCCCTCATCAGACCCCTGTGCCAATGGTTCCAGGTGAAGCTGGGCTGGATCCCCATATTCAGCACCACCCTGAGCGGGCCGGGCATGTTGCCCGCCGGCATTGTGCTCTCCGTCATGATCATGCCCACTATTGCCGCCATAAGCCTCAACTCACTGCTTGCCGTACCGCCCAAACTGCGCCAGGCAGCTTACGGCCTGGGTGCTACCCGCTGGGAAACCATTCTGGGCGTTATTCTTCCAACGGCGTCAAAAGGAATTTTCGGGGCCGTCATCTTAGCGTTCGGCAGGGCGCTTGGCGAGACGATGGCCCTGGCCATGCTGATCGGCAACTCGAATGTGATCAGTTGGTCCTTGTTTTCGCCGGGCAATACCCTGGCCGCCCTTCTGGCAAACAACTTCGCCGAGGCGGGCCCGGGCGAGATAGGGGTTTTGATGTTCGCAGCCCTCATCCTGCTGGGCATCACCTTGCTGGTAAACGTGGTGGGAGCGTTTATCCTGGATAAGGCCTCTTCCGGCCGGGAAGGAGCGAAGCGATGAACGAGACCGTTTTCTCAGCGCCGGTCAGCCCGGTTGGTGAACCTGTCAGGATCGACATTAGCCAATTGGAGAAATCGCTGCGCCGCCCCAGGTCGGCATTCAGTTTCGTACTGAGCGTCCTCGTCGGTCTTATGACCATTACGGCCCTTGTCCCGCTTTTTTCCGTGATATTCATGCTGCTCGTAAGGGGCGGGAAAAAGCTGAGTATGAGCGCACTTACCGAACTGCCCCCCTCGGCGTTCGAGCTGGGCGGAGGATTCGGAAACGCCATTGCCGGCACGGTAATAATGGTGGGAATTGCGGCTTTGATCAGCGTTCCTGTTGGAATCATAGCGGCAGTGTTTCTTGCGGAAGTGGCGCCGGAAAGCAGGCTGGCAAAAGTTGTGCGCATGTGCGCAAAACTGATGACAGATTTTCCTTCCATCCTGGCGGGAGTTTTTGCCTATGGAGCGGTTGTCCTGATTACCGGCGGGTTTTCAGCCGCAGCCGGTGGAATTGCCCTGTCCATCCTTATGCTTCCGACGGTAATGCTTACGGCTGAAGAGGCCATCCGCATGGTGCCGTCAAAGATCCGCGAGGCCGCCCTCGGTATGGGGGCCACCCAGGTCCAGACCGTATGGATGGTTTTGCTCCCCACTGCGTTTCCGGGAATTCTTACCGGGATTATGTTGGCGGTGGCGCGAGCGGCAGGCGAAACAGCCCCCTTATTGTTTACAGCTCTTTTCAGCAATTATTGGCTTGCTTCCGATGGAAAAATCGATCTGATGCAGCCTACGGCTTCACTGGCCGTTTTGATATACAATTTTTCGGCAATGCCGTTCGAAAACCAGGTTGAACTGGCCTGGGCCGCTGCTCTGGTGCTTGTGCTCATGGTGCTCACCGTGAACTTGACAGGACAAGCCCTTTCTCGCAACAGGACAGAATGAGGCGGTCCTGAAGCACCGCTCTTATAACTGGAGGTAAATGTCATGAGTCTTGCCCCGCAATGCTCCTTAAACAGCGTCTCGAACGGAGACAAAGATGGAGTGGTAATAGATTGTGATGTCAGGGAACTCTATTACGGCAAATTCAAAGCAGTGCGCGATACAAGGATAGCGATCGAACGTGGAAAGATCACGGCCTTCATTGGTCCCTCCGGGTGCGGCAAGAGCACGGTGCTGCGCTGCCTCAACCGCATGAACGACCTGGTGCGGGGATTTCGCTTCGAGGGGCAGGTATGTTTCCAGGGGACCGATATCTACCACAACTCTATCGACCCCGTCGCGGTTCGCCGCTATATAGGGATGGTGTTTCAGCAGCCCAATCCTTTTGCCATGAGCATCTTCCGCAATGTGGCCTTTGGTTTGAAGCTAAACGGCTATAAGGGCGACAAGGCAGAACGGGTTGAGAATGCGCTCCGGCGCGCAGCACTGTGGGACGAGGTAAAGGACAAGTTGCACGACAGCGGACTTTCCCTGTCCGGCGGCCAGCAGCAGCGCCTCTGCATAGCCAGGGCCATTGCGACCCAACCCCAGGTTTTGCTCATGGACGAGCCCTGTTCGGCTTTGGATCCGATCGCCACACGAAGAATCGAAGACCTTATGCTCGAACTCAAGCAGAACTTCACGATCGTAATAGTGACGCACAACCTCCAGCAGGCCCAAAGAGTAGCTGACAAGACGGGGTTTTTGTACGTCGATACCACCCAGGGCGGACGCACGGGCTACCTGGTCGAATACGGAGAGACCCGGCAGATATTCGAAGATCCCGTGGAGAAATATACTCAGGACTACATCAGCGGCAGGTTCAGCTAGTAACAGGTGAGGAACCGAATATGACAGCCCGGATTAAGCTACTGGTCCCTGCTCTGGTAATGTTTGTGCTGGTTACGGGATGCTCCCGCTCCGAAGAGAAGCAAACCGAAGTAAGCGCACCTGCCGGAAAAACATCTGCAGCCAAACTGCCGCCCGGTTCCGTCCTGCTCAAGGGAGCGGGGGCGACTTTCCCTGCCCCCTTATACGAAAAGTGGTTTGGTCTGTATAGGGGGTCCCATCCCGATATCGTTGTGAAATATGAACCGGTGGGCAGCGGCGCGGGCATTGAACGATTCATCGGCAAGGGCGTAGCCGATGAGAAGCGAGTGGATTTCGGCGCCAGCGATGCGGCTATGACCGATGCTGAAATCGCCCGCGCAGAGCGCGGCGTGAAACTGGTCCCCATGACTGCCGGCGGCGTAGTGCTCGCTTATAACATACCCGGGCTCAAGGGTGAGCTGAAGCTGAGCCGTGAAGCCTACGCCGGTATTTTTCTGGGAAAGATCAAAGATTGGAACGATCCGGTCATAAGAGAGTGCAATCCGGGCATGCAGCTTCCGAAGAT
The DNA here is from genome assembly GCA_900290365.1 of Syntrophobacter sp. SbD1. Taxonomy (GTDB): domain Bacteria; phylum Desulfobacterota; class Syntrophobacteria; order Syntrophobacterales; family Syntrophobacteraceae; genus SbD1. The sequence goes on from OMOE01000015.1 coordinate 23,455, forward strand.
GACGATCACGGCAGTAGTGAGAAGTGACGGCAGCGGCACTACTTTCGCCTTCACCAAGCACCTTGACGCCATCAGCGGCGAGTGGCGTCAAAAGTATGGTCCGGCAAAAATCGTGGATTGGCCCGGCAGAGCGATGCGGGCGAAAGGAAACGAGGGGGTCGCGGGGCTGGTCCGCGAGTCTGTCGGCTCCATCGGGTATATGGAACTGGGTTTTGCCCGGAAACTGGGCCTTGAAATTGCCTATCTCCAGAATAAGTCCGGCAATTACATCCTGCCAAGCCCGGAAAGCGCCGTGACGTCGATCTCGTCGGCTGTTTTGCCGCAAAACCTGCGGCTTTTTATCCCCGACCCGGATGGCCCGGATTCATACCCCATCGTAACGCTGACCTGGGTCCTGCTCTATGACCGCTACGAAGATCAGAAAAAGGCCCAGGCCCTACGAGAAATTTTCAACTGGTGCCTCCATGAAGGACAGGCCTATAGCGATCAATTGGGCTATCTCCCTTTGCCTGCCGGCATCGTTGAAAGGTCCGTTGCAACTTTGAATACGGTGGCGCCATAACTCAAGACTTAGACAGGATTAACAGGATTTACAGGATTAAAAACGAAGAAATCTTGACAAAATTTCAAGAAACTCGATGTTAGCTACGCAGAAGAAAGGCCGAGAAAGATGGTTAAGGTTTCGGCCATGCGCGGCACGCGCAAGGCCGAGCGCTCGCGAAGCACACATGTTAACCGTGGCCCTGCTGCCTCTGTGGTGAACGATTAGTGCGCCGGTCAAAGCCGGCAAGGAGTAGTGGATGAAAGAGCCATAC
>OMOE01000035.1 GCA_900290365.1 Syntrophobacter sp. SbD1
ACAGGGACAAGGTGAAACCGGTGGATGCAGGCGGAAGTCCCATCGATCATACTCCGGAGTTGGTCACAAGGATTTTCGACGAGGAGCTTGAGCGTATCCTGAAAGAGTTGCCGCCTGGAACCGGGCAGGGTGAAATTGAAAAATACCGTCAGGCCCGCCTGATAAGCGAAGAGATGATAGTGCGCCATAGGTTCAACCCGGCGTGAGAAGGAAGCAGGGAGCAAGAAGCATGGAGCAGGACGGGGTTTATTCCCGCTCCTTGCTTCCCGCTCCTTAACTTAAGGAGGGTTAAACAATGAATACAGATGATCAAACCAGGGAATCCATTCCGCAATGGAACGGAAATGAGCGTTGGAAGGGCGTAGATCGCCCATATACGGCAGAGGATGTTCTCAGGCTCAGGGGGTCCATACGGATTGAATACACGCTGGCAAATCTCTGGGCGCCCGCCGATTTTGGGAACTGCTCCATACAGAGCCTTTCACCGGGGCGCTAGGCGCTTTAACCGGCGCTCAGGCAGTACAGCAGGTCCAGGCGGGATTGAACGCAATATATGTAAGCGGTTGGCAGGTAGCCGCCGATAACAACAGCATTGGTCATACTTATCCCGATCAAAGTCTTTATCCGGTAGATAGCGTTCCCAATCTGGTGCGAAGAATCAACAATGCACTGATGAGGGCCGATCAGATCAATCATATGGAAAATAAGAAGGGACCGTTCTGGTTCGCGCCTGTCATCGCCGACGCTGAAGCAGGCTTTGGTGGAGTTTTGAACACATTCGAGCTGATGAAGGCGATGATCGAGGCCGGTGCTGCTGCTGTCCATTTTGAAGACCAGTTGGCATCGGCCAAAAAGTGCGGGCATCTTGGCGGCAAAGTGATAATACCAACATCGGAAGCAACAAAAAAGCTTGTGGCGGCAAGGCTTGCGGCCGATATCTGCGGTGTTCCGACAATTATCGTGGGCAGAACGGATGCCAATTCCGCGACACTTCTCGCCAACGACATAGATGAAAGAGATCGCGCTTTCATAACGGGCAAGAGGACGGCTGAAGGCTTTTTCACTGTCAGAAACGGAATCGAACCTGCAATAATGCGCGCTTTGGTTTATGCTCCTTATGTGGATATGCTCTGGTGTGAAACATCGGAACCAGACCTGGCCGAGGCCAAAAGATTTGCCGAAGGAGTTCATGCCTCATTCCCGGACAAACTGCTGGCTTACAATCTCTCGCCTTCGTTCAACTGGAGCGCGAAGCTGGACAAATCGGCGATAGCCGAGTTTCAAATTAAGCTGGCCTCCTACGGCTACAAGTTTCAGTTCGTAACGCTTGCCGGTTTTCACTCGCTTAATTTCGGGATGTACGAGCTTGCCCGGGAGTTCAAGACGAGAGGGATGACCGCCTATTCGCAGTTTCAGGATGCCGAATTCGAAGCGGAGAAGATCGGGTATACGGCTGTGAAACACCAGTCTTTCGTTGGAACGGGCTATTTTGACGCCCTGGCGGAAGCGATCAATGGCGAGGATTTTTCCACCAGCGCTTTAAAGGGATCGACAGAGGAAAAACAGTTTCGGACCGCAGCTTGAAGGGCGGAAGAAGCGGGAAGCGGGAAGCAGGCCCCCTGGGTTTTTTCCCGCTTCCCGCTCCTTGCTTCTCGCTTCCTACCTTAATTTACCCCCTGGAGCCGAGCCGCAAGCCGCCGTGAATGAAGTAGACGTCTCCAGCCAGCGATTCATTTCGATAGAGTTCGCCAATCAGAGAAGCGACTTCTTCGGGTTCGACCAACCGGCCGATCGGGATCTGTTCGATTATTTTACCAAGCACGGCGGGGGGGATCTTTTTGACCATAGCGGTCCCCACATATCCCGGCGCAACCGCTACGCAACGAATCTTATCCGCGAGTCCCCGGCGGAAAAACTCCGAGGTAAGCACCTTGGGGAACACCGACATCGCAGCTTTGGAGGAAGAATAATTGATCTGGCCTGCCGTTCCAAGCGACCCTGTAGAAGAGATCATGCAGATCAATCCCTTGCAGTTGTTGTTTACCATGCGCTCGGCACATTCCCGCACTGTCAGGAAAACTCCGGTCAGATTTATGTTCATCACCGACTGGAACTGTTCGAGAGTCATCTTCCTGGTGACCTTGCCCGTGACGGCGTCCGGGGACACCAGCATGGCGTCTTTGATTATTCCGGCAAAGGGCGCCACGAGATTGATCTGCCCGAACTGTTCGATAGCGTAGTCGGCCATCTTCGAGCAATCAGCCTCATTGGTTACGTCGCAGACGATGGTCCGAACGTCTCCATTCATTTCTTTCAACTGGGTTTCGGCAGAGGCCAAAAGGGGTTCGGCCACGTCGGCCACCAACACCTTACCGCCATTGCCGACCCAGTATTTGGCCAGGGCCAGTCCAATGCCCCCACCGCCTCCGGTAATTACCGCAACTGAGTTCGTTATTTCCAACATACCTCGTTTGTCTCCCCTCTTGAGTTACACCGCTTTAGTCCTTTCTTTCGAAACATTTCCCCAGGCTGTCGTAGCTGTTGTTTACCGCATCTTTTAGCGTTTCACAGCCCTTTTTGTTACGATTTATCCATTCATGGAATACTTTCCTGCCTTCCTCCGGGACCAAGGGGGACTGATTGAGAAACGGGTTGAGCATACTTTCGGTTTGTTCCCAGAAGACGATCATGTTGCTGATCAAGCCTTCAACGCTGATTCTTTGGAGATCGATCATCTGTTTGGTCATTGTTGCCGTCTGTTCGTACATTTTTGCCTCCATGAAATTGATTGTCCGCAACTTGATACCCGGCCTATTGTTCCAATACGTAACTTCCGGGGGCTTTCTGCAGTGCGGGATACCTGTCGTTGCCCATCTCCGGAGGTTCAACTCTGGGATCAGATTTTTCCGATAGCCATGCTGCCCAGTCCAACCACCATGAACCCTGTTGTTCCTGCCGGTTGGAGAGCCACTCTTCCGGGCTAAGTGTCTCTGTTATGTCACTCATCCAGTATTTTCGCCTGGATCGCGCCGATGGAGGATTTACGACCCCGGTGATATGACCCTCATCGGAGAGTGCAAATCTTCTTGGGCCTTTGACCAGGTTGAATATCTTGAAGGTTTCTTTCCATGGACAGATGTGATCCTGTTCGGTGCCCACGAGATAGAGCGGTTGCGTGATGCGCCCCAGGTCTATGGGACGATTGCCCAGCACCAGCTTGTCCTTTTTGACCAGGTTGTTGTTCAAATAGAACTCACGCAGATAATAAGAGCACATGGCAGCCGGCAGCCGGGTTGAATCACTGTTCCAGTAAAGAAAATCCGATTTCGGGGGCACCTCGCCCTGCAGATAATTGTGGACGTAGTAGCGCCATATCAGATTATTGGAGCGCAGTGAACGGAAAGCCGCCGCCAGATACTTTTTATCCAGGTATCCTTCCTTTTTAACCACATCTTCGATGATTTTGACGATCTCTTCGGTGACATAGACTTCCAGTTCGCCTGGAGAAGAATAATCCACCAGCGAGGCAAACAGGGTATAATCCCGGATCGGAATGGCAGACTTCCCGGGACCCCGATTCAGATAGGCCATCAGCGCCGCCAGCACGGTCCCTCCAATGCAATAGCCTACGGCATGAACCTGCTTCGCGCCGCAGATTTCCCTGGCTACTTCAACGGCTTTGAGGGCGCCTCGGAGCATATAATCTTCAAAGGTTACATCACGCATTTCCGGGGACGGATTTTTCCAGCTTACCATGAAGACCGTAAAACCCTGATTGAGCAGATAGGCAACCAGGCTTTTTTCTTCCGTCATATCCAGTATGTAGTACTTGTTTATCCAGGGTTGGATAAAAACGACAGGGGTCGAGAAAGTGGTCTCAGTTCTTGGCGAGTACTGGATCAGTTCCATAAGCCTGTTTCGGAAGATCACAAGGCCCTGCGTGGTAGCTATATTCTGCCCCGCTTTGAATGCGGCCGTGTCGGCTATCTTTATGAGATTATCGCCTCGCTGGATGTCTTCGAGCCAGTTTTCATAGCCGTTGGCCAGGCTCTCTCCTTTTGTCCTCAAAAACTTCTGAACGACCGAGGGGTTGGTCCAGAAGAAGTTTGCAGGAGAGATCGCGTTGATTAACTGGTTGATCCAGAATACGGACCGCTGCCGTTCTTTCTCCGGGATGTCGGGGGCTTTGCTTACGTAATCTCTAAGCCAGCTTGCGTAAGCGCCATGGAGCTTGTTGGCCAGCTTCGAACAGTTCTTCACCGCATCCAATAATGCAGTCTCAGGATTATCCGACTGTGCCTTCGGGCCTCGGGCATTAGACAGCGCTGAAGTCATCTGCTCAGCGGCCGCGGCCTGGATGCTGTTGCCCAGCTTGGATGTAAGGGCTAACCAATCCTGGCTGCTATGCATCCAGGATTGGTTGATTTTGAAAAAAGCACTCGCAATTCCAAAAGGGTCGGCGGGCATGCTCGATTGGTTCATCAGTCCACCCTTCTAATGAAAGTAATCACCTCACCTATGGTGGAGCCTCCCTCAAGCAGGTCGTCGGGAATGGTCACTCCGAATGTTTCTTCAAGAAAGACCTTGAAGTTGACCGACGTCATCGAGTCCCATTCCGGAATGTCATTGAGCAAAGTATCCGTCGCTATCTCAAAGCCGATTGCGCCCGGGAAAAGTTCCGGAATTCCTTCTCTGATTACTGCAAGAACTTCCGACATAGGTTCACCTCCTGTGGAAAATTTGAAATAAGGCAATAAATCTTAGATGCGAATAAGATTCGCTCCCCAGGACAAACCACCCCCGAAGGCCGAAGTAACGACCAGGTCGCCTTCTCGGATCATGTTGCCTGAAATTGCCTCATCCAGCGCCACCAGTACCGAAGCGCTGGCCGTGTTTCCATATTTATCCAAATTGACTAAAAACTTTTCTTTAGAGACGTTTAACCGTGAAGCAATCGTTTCAATTATGTTGATGTTGGCCTGGTGAGTGATGAACCAGTCGATCTCGCTCAGCCCCATACCAGCTTCCCCAAGGAGTTCAAGGATGACCTCGGTCCCCTTCGTGGTGGCGAAGTCGAACACAGCGGTTCCGTGCATCTTGAAATGGGCCATACGGGGGCTGGTCATCTTCTCGAAAGGCAACATGGTGCCGCCGGCAGGGACGCAGATAGCACCGCTGTTGCTTCCATCGGTCCTGAGGCAGGAATGATAGACGCCCCGGTTAGAGTTGCCGGCCCGGAAAAGAATGGCCCCGGCCCCGTCCCCGAAGAGCGGGAATGTGCAAAAGTCACGTTTGTGAAGTATCTTTGAATACATCTCCGAGGCTATGAACAGAATATTTGCGAATTGGCCGGATTTGATCAATGCGTCCACGACACAAATACCGTAAGTACTGCCTGAGCAAACTGAATTGATGTCAAAGGCAAAAGCGTTTATTGCTCCCAGTTCATGTTGCACCCGCGTCGCAGTCGCAGGCTGCATGCGGTCCGGCGACGATGTGGAGAGCACTATGCCCTGGACCTGCTTAACCGGGAAGCCAACTTTTTGCAGACAGCGGCGGGCGGCCTTTATTGCCAAATCCGAGGTGCATTCTTCTTCGGGGGCGATTCTTCTGGATAAAATTCCAGTTTTCTCAGCTATTAGTTTGAGGGAAGAGGCGGGGAAATGCGTTAGCTCGGCATTAGACACGGCCGATTCAGGCAGATAGCTCCCTGTCGAAAAGATAACTGAGTTTTTCATCTCGATGTGTCGCTCTTCTTTCAAAAACCTGTTTTGCTGGATCCGTGGAATTCCTGTCCCGTGAAGATAAGAGGCCGTGCAATCTCCCCAAAATAGCCAAGCAACGCGATTTTATTAAATCGCGGGAAGACAATCGCATGCCGAAATTCTACTAACGGCCATGGAATCTGCAATAGGGGAAAGACTGTATTTGAAGCAGGGTAAATCCCTTAGCCCAGAGATGCCGAGATGCTATATTTCCCTACAGTTGTCCTTCAAAAAGTGGTGAAGGACGATTTCTTGCTGCGAGATGGCCCAGCGGCAGGTATTTGACGATCTGAGATCGTTTTGTTCTCCCGTTTCCGATCAAGGTAGATTCTAAGGTTTTCCGGCAGTCCGCGCTTCTTGGCAGACCGGCTGCGGAGATTAGTCAGCATTCTTGCAGAAAGGGGCTGCTTGAGCGGGAATCCCCACTTTTTCTTGTATTCCCTGGGGGTGAGGTGATGAATACGGAGATGATTTGCGGTGAGTTGCCGGAGCTCAACTTTACATTCCATACAGACGACTTTGTCTTCTCTGATGGAAGAAAGCGGGTCTGCGCCGGCTGAAGCGCCGGGAGCCTGAAACAGCGTTTCTCCCTGCAGGATAGATCGTCCCTGATCCTCGGCGAGTCTCATTTTGTGAAGTGCATTATAGACCCTTACCAGAGCCTGTTCGATATCTTCGGCTGTCATTTTGCTCATTGCAGCCTGGGCTTGAACGATTTCAACCGCTAATTCGAATAACTTCTTTTCCATCTGGATTGTTCCTTTGAAGGAAGCAGCAACTAATGTGGCGTCATTTGGATAAAGCTACCCCCAAATATGCTTATCGCAATCCCGTTTGTAAAGAGAACTAGTCCACAATTTTATTATTGCAGGGTTTGATTCTTCTTGTGCCTGGCATGCAAATCAAAAGATCATCAGTCAAGCGTCCGCCTGTAGCGCTTTACCGCTACAGTCATTGCGAAGACGATGAAAAGCACGATTGGCCAGAGCTGAGGGATTATTTGGCGAAGACCGTTGCCTTTGATGAGGATGCCCCGGGCGATGCGCAGAAAATGAGTGAGCGGCAGGACTTCGCCGACCCACTGTGCCCATTGGGGCATCCCGCGGAAGGGGAACATGAACCCGGAAAGCAGAATAGAGGGCAAAAAGAAAAAATAGCCCATTTGCACTGCCTGGAGCTGGTTTTGGGCGAGGGTGGAAAAGGTGATGCCTACGGCAAGGGTAGCGATAATGAATATCAATGCAACCGCGAACAGCAGCCAGAGGCTGCCTGCAATAGGTACGTGAAAAAGAAAATAGGCTACCGACAGGATAAGAATCACCTGGATGTAGCCCAGCAGAATATAAGGAATGATTTTCCCTGTCATCACCTCGATCGGACGAGTCGGCATCGCGAGCAGAGTCTCCATGGTGCCCCGTTCCAGTTCGCGGGTAATCGCCAAGCCGGTTATCACGGTCATAGTCATCTGAAGCACCACACCCATCAGGCCCGGTACGATGTTATAGTAGGTAATGGCTTCAGGGTTATAGCGGGCGTGGACGCGAAGATCGACCGGGCCCTCCGCGCCGGCGAGAAATGCGAACGGGCCTTTCAGATCATTTTGCAAGGCGGAATTGAGCAAAGTCCGCAAGGCTCCTATGGCGTTGCTGGTAGCCGCAGGGTCGGTGGCGTCGGCCTCCAGGAGGATGGACGGTCTGTCCCCCCTGAGCAGATCGTGAGTGAAGTTGACCGGGATATTGATGACAAACTGGACATCACCTCGCTCAAGGAGTTGGTTGGCTTCACTTTCGGAATTGACCCGCCGGACCAGATCAAGGTAGGAGCAGTTTTGGATGGAATAGAGCAGGGTGCGGCCCTGCGGACCGTTGTCGGCCAGGAGCACAGCGGCAGCCAGGTGCTTGGGATCCACATTTATGGCGTAGCCGAAAAGGATAAGCTGAAGCAGCGGGATACCTATAGTCATGCCGAACGTCAACCGGTCACGGCGCATCTGGACGAATTCCTTGAACACCACGGCCCAAAAGCGGGCCAGAGAGAATCGCGGCCTCTTGCCTGCAGCCCGTGAGATCATTGAGAAGTCTTCTCCTTTGAATTTTTCATAAGGTGAATGAAAACATCCTCGAGTCCCGGAGCGATCTGGCGCCACCTGTGCAGTCCGGTTCGATAGGGCTCGATTGCTTTTTCGAGCGCTTGGGAATCGGCCCCGCTGACATGCAGCAGGTTTCCGAAATGAACGGCTTGCTCAACCCCTTCGTTGATGCGGAGCTTTTTGGCAATTTCGAGCAAATCGGGTCCTCTCGCCTCCCAGGTAGTCAATTTCGTCTCGGAAATGATTTCGCCGGTCGTGCCGTGGGCAAGCAGGACGCCATTAAGAATGTAAGCCAGCCGATGGCAGCGCTCGGCCTCGTCCATGTAGTGCGTGGATATCAGAAAAGTCAGCCCCTGGCCGGCAAGCTCATGGATTTGGTCCCAAAACTCCCGGCGCGCCTGTGGGTCGACGCCGGCTGTAGGTTCGTCGAGCAGGAGCAATTTTGGCTGATGGATCAAACAGGCCGCAAGCGCCAGGCGCTGTTTCCATCCGCCGGAAAGCTCCCCGGCAAGCTGACGGCTGCGTTGCGAAAGTCCGAGCCGATCAAGGCTGTCGCGCACCGCTCTGCGCCGGTCCCTGACAGAATACATACGGGCGACGAAGTCGAGATTTTCAGAAATAGTCAGGTCTTCGTATAAGCTGAACCGCTGCGTCATGTAGCCGACGTTTCGTTTGATCGCTTCACTTTCATTAATCACGTCATAGCCCAGGCATGTGCCGCTTCCCGCATCCGGGCGGAGCAATCCGCAAAGCATTCGAATGAAGGTCGTTTTCCCACTGCCGTTTGGCCCGAGAAAACCGCAAATCTCTCCCGCGTGGACTTGAAGATCCACATTGTCTACGACTTTATGGCCATCGAACTGTTTGGTCATAGCGGCCACATCGATGACAAAATCATCAGTCATGTTTTTACAAACCGAACTCTACGTCTACAGGCTGGCCGGGATGAAGCTTTTCCGCCGTCTTCGGATCGAAAACCACCTCGACCATGAATACCAGCTTACTGCGTGCTTCCCTGCTGTAAATGACCGGAGGAGTGTATTCGGTCCTGGGTGAAATGAAGCTCACCTTTCCTTCGAAGGGTTGGCTTATGCCGTCCACGATCACCCGGGCATTATCGCCGGCTTGAATCGATCCGTGCCTGGTTTCCGGGACGAAAGAGCGGACCTTGATGTTCTGCGGGGGCAGCAAGGCGACTACCGGTCTGCCCGCAGCCACCCATTCCCCCTCCCGGTAAAGAGTATCGAACACCAGTGCGTCCTGAGGAGCGGAACGGCGCTTTTGTGAGAGTTCCCATTGGGCCTTTGCCAGTACTGCCTCCTGAGCCCTCATAGCAGCCTCGGCGGCCGAAATCTGATCGCTGCGCGAGCCAAGCTCCGCCGTCTTTATATCGGCTTCCAACTGCGATACCCTGTGGCGGTTCTGATCATTTTCGGACCGCACCTGATCCAGGGTCTCCGTCGAAATCGCATTGGCGGCCACAAGACGCCCGCGGCGCGAAAATTCTTTTTCAGATAGCGCCATGGCCGCCCTGGCCTGTTTTAACTGTTCTTTCAGGGATTGAATTTCCGTGGGCCGTTTTCCTTTTTTCAGATCCTCCAGACTCGCTCCGGCCTGCCAAACGCGGCGCTCGGCTTTGTCCATTGCGGACTTTTCCGGTGCGCTGTCCAGGGAGAAAAGGACGTCTCCTGCCTTCACCTGCCGGCCGCGCTGCACATACAAAGTTTCGAGAGTGCCTGAAAGAGGTGATGCGATATAGACATACTCACCTTCGACATAGCCCTGCACCCGGTCACTTTCCGTGCGGGTACAACCCACAAGGTTGCAAAACGCAAGCGCACAGAACGCTAGAAAGCAGCGTTTCACGGACGCCTTCCGGAATCTCCGGATAGGGCTCCCGCGCCTGAAGTCAAAAGCAATGAGATCCGGCCGGGACCCAATCATAATTTCAATCTTCCCTTTTCAGTGATCACACCCTCAAGAATCACGGAAATAATCGCAGAAAATCCGATCTTTGGAGTGAGTTCCAGTTCGGCCATCTTTGCGGGGTTCATGATTTTTTCCAAAGCGCCCAGAATAATTTCGGTTATCAGTCCGGCTGGAACATCTTCACGGATAACGCCGGCCTTGCGCCCCTCGGACATGAGTTTGGCGAAATGACGCTGGACCAGTTCCCTTCGCCTGCTCTCCACATGGCTGAAGAGTTCGGGGCGCCTCCTGATGTCTTGGAGAAACGGCGGCTGAATTTCTTCTGTTTGATGCTGAATGTGGGCAAGGAGCCGATGCAGCGATCCGATAAAATCGGTTGAACACCTGGATGTAATTTGTTCCAGTTCAGCATCGACGCCCTGGAACTTTGCGAGTATGGCCGCTTCAACGAGCGAGGTCTTGCTTGGGAAATGCTCGTAGAGCGTCTTTTTACTCATCCTCAGTTCATGGGCCAGATCATCCATGGTCACCCTGCGGAAGCCGTTTGCAAAGAAAATCCGGCGCGCAGCAGCCACGATCCTCGCATGATGGGAATCGTCGGCGCTCGATATTTTCGGTTTCACCTTATCACGACTCATCTTTTGCAATCCGGGAATCGATTTCAAAAAACAACTTACAAAACTGGTTTAGTTTATTTAGTTTTCACTGATCATGCAAGAGTCAATGAAGGATCGGAAACGGTGAATCTATGAAAGGTGCGGATTCAAACTCATGTATTCGAGATGACTTGAAGCATTTCTTTCTGTCACCCATTATGGCTATAGCTTCCCGAAGGCCTTTTCCGGCGGACGCCTTTCGCTTACATATGAATGCGGGATTGAACGTTCGTTCCATTCCTTTGAAACGTAGAGCCCGCAGTAGCAACTCCCGTACTGCGCAACATCGGGCGCCCTGTACACGCAAGGACATATTATATCGCGGTCCCAGTCGCGATCATCGGCCGCAAGCCTGCACGGGCAACACATATATCCGTACTGTCCCCTGTTCTCCAGCAGTCCATGCAGCAGATCGAAAACCCTGCTCTTGTCGTTGTTAAAAAAATATCCTTTCTCCTCCTGAGTTTTTTTCAGGAAATCGTAGAGCTGCTCGACATTCATTCCAGATTCAACGCCTCCCTTATTTCATCTCTTTTGAACCCAATGATCACCTTGGAGCCGATCATGAGCATAGGGAAGGCGCACCCCGGGTTGGCTTCCCTGATTTGTTCGAGCAGACTGCGTCTTTCATCGGCCTCAAGCTTATCCACGTGCACACAATCGTAATCCACGCCGCACTTGTCCAGAAATTCCTTTGTATCTCTACAGTGGATGCACGTGGTGAGTGCGTAAAGCTTTATTTCGCAATTTTCCATCCTTGTTCTCCAGTCGAAAGCAGTGAGGTGAAAAATTTCGTAAAGGGATCCCCTGGCTTTATCCCAAGGCGGGTAAGGGCAAAGTCGTAGCGTACGGGGTCATCGGGGCGAATTGAGCCGAAAGCGCGCGTAATTTCGATGGCGCATCTCATGTCGGCCTGTTTTCTGGATGTTAATCCCATGGCTACGGCAATCCTGTGCAAATGAGTGTCGAGTGGAACTATCAGGTGAGAAGCCGGAATGCTTTGCCATATTCCCGGGTCTACATCGTCGCTTCTCACCATCCATCGCAAAAATAGGTTCAGCCTCTTGCACGCGCTGCCTCCATCCGGTGAAGGTAAAAACGTAGGCATCGTTCGTCCACCAGCTTGCTCGATTTTTTTTACCAATTCTGTGAGAGCCGGGAGGATATTTTGGTCCTGTTCGCTGAATCCAGCCTTGAAGCAGGACTCCAGGGACCCGTATTCCTTGATCAGTTTGCCAAGAGATACCAGCAGGTTGGCAAGAAACTCCCCCGTGGTGAAACGGTGCTTGAAAGATTTAAATGCCTCTTGGATATCGGCCGGCCGGTTTTTAAGAAGAAAAGAAGATGGGCTTGGACCCATGGCGTCGAGGACAAATCGCACGCTTTTGAGGATCTGCTGCACTCGGCCATATGCAAGAGCCGAGGCTATGAAAGCGCTGATCTCCCTGTCTGTTTTTCTGTCGTAGAGGTATACGAATTCCAGAGGATCGGGGTGTATATGCTCGAAACGATTGTAATGGCAGTAAAGCTCTTCAAGAACCTCACTTCGTTCGGGGTTTCGGGTTGCGGGTTTGGGGTTGCGGTTCAAAGATGCCTCACTTCGTTTGGGGCCAAAAACCCAATTAGGAATTACGAGACAGGAATTACGAATGAACGCCTCACTCCATTGTGATATAAACGTAATTTAAAGTAAAAGCAAAGTGACAAAATCCAGGGACAGCGAAAGCGGCAGTGGCAGGCCTGGGATTCTTTTTCCGTGGACCGGCCACTGACCTCTCTCCTTTCGGAGGTTTCGATGCGGCAGCTTTTTTTTCATTTATTCCCGGTGATTGTCTTTGTTTTATTCGGCTTTCGAACAGTGTGCTCCCAGGAGGCGAATGAAGGGAGTCAAAGCGAGACGACGGTTCAGCCGTCAGTGCAGATAAATGACCCATGCGCCCAATGTCATATGCGCATCACTCCAGGTATTGTGGTGGACTGGCAGTTGAGCAAGCACAGCACCAACGACGTGGGCTGTTCCAGTTGCCACGGCGACCGGCATAATTCCATGACCGATCCGGGTAACGCGGGATTAGCGGGTCCTGAAGTCTGTGCAAAATGTCATGGCGTCCAAGTTGAGCAATTTGGCAAGGGAAAGCATGCTCTTGCCTGGGGTGCGATGAAAGCAATGCCCACGCTTCACTGGCAGCCAGTGGCACAGGTGGAGGGACTGAAAGGCTGCGGCGCCTGCCATCGCGTAGGCCTCAAGACCGCAGGGGAAGTAAAGGATTTGATAGCTAAAGGATCGGGTTTTGGAGTCGGTTCGTGCGACTGCTGCCATACGAGGCATATTTTCTCGGTCGATGAAGCAAAGTCGCCGCAGGCGTGCAGGACCTGCCACACCGGGGTGGAAAGTCCCGAGTGGGAGATGTATGCTTCATCCAGGCACGGGGTGCGGTTTTTGCTCAAACAAAGCAGAATACTTCCCGAAGACGTAGCCGCCCCCACTTGCCAGAGCTGTCATTTCCCGGACGGAGCCCATGATAACGGGACAGCCTGGGGAGGCCTTGGTTTGCGCCTGCCATATCCTCAGGACGATCAATGGGCAAGCAACCGAGTAACCATCCTGCAGGCACTCGGTATTTTTGACCCGTCTGGAAAGCCGACCCCCAGGCTTGCAGCTATTGAGACCTATAAATTTATGAGTTTTTCCGAGGAGGATTGGAAGGGCGAACGGGAAAAGGACCTCAAGTCCTGCAATGACTGTCATTCGATTAATTTTGCCAGGGCCGAGTTGGACAAAGGCGATCAGATGATCCGGGAGGCGGATGCCCTGATGGCTGAAGGGATACGAATAGTCGCTGCTCTTTATAGGGACGGCCTGCTGAAAAAGCCGGGAAATTACAGCTACGATTTCCCGGACCTTTTCTCGGAGCATAACGCGCCGACCGTCATAGAACAAAAGCTCTTCACGATGTTCCATGACTACAGGACGAAAACATTCCAGGGTGCGTTTCACTGCAGCCCTGATTATTCCTTCTTGCGCGGGTGGGCCCCGATGCAGAGCAGCCTTGTCGAAATAAGGGAACGGGCAGCCGAAATAAGGGCTGTGGCTGGAAAAGCTGCGGAGCACCCTGCCGAGTGTCCGAAAAGATAAAATCAACAATCACGATTATTGAAAATGATTATCTCCGATCTCATTTCAAATGCTTACAGAGGAATAAACGGGCGAATACTGAGCATGTGGTATCCCGTCGGCGCTCCGGCAATGACTTCAACTAGAAGAGCTTTTCCGGGATATCCCCCGGCGATGCTCAGGGCCGCTTCGAGGCTGTATGAAAAAGGGCTGCAAAAAGATCAGGCAAGGCTCCGGAAAAAACGGGTCAGGTTGAAGGCCCCGGTGATCAGTATTGGCAATCTTTCCACCGGCGGGACGGGAAAGACGCCGCTCACGATCTGGGTGTGCGAGTTTCTGCTCAAAAGCGGGTTTCATCCCGCTGTTTTGACCAGGGGATACGGAGGCAAAGGGAGAAATCCCGGACTTGTAGAACTTACGGGCAACCCTGGTGAACTTTGCGATCTTTTCGGCGATGAGCCGGTCATGGTATCGGAGTACCTGCCTTCAACGCCCGTCTGGGTCGGCAGAGACCGGGCGGTATGCGGCGAGGCTGCTTTGGCGTGCAGCGCAGTAGATGTTTTCGTGCTCGACGATGGTTTCCAGCACCTTGCGCTCGACCGCGACCTGGATATCGTTTTGCTCGACGGCCGCAGCCCTTTCGGAAACGGGTTCGTTCTTCCAGCCGGCCCGCTCCGGGAACCCCCTTCAAACCTTAAACGGGCTGATGCTTTTGTGATTACACGCTTGGGCAAAGATGCCGATTCGGCGCCGATAAGGGATAAGCTCAAACGCCTTTTCCCGGGGATTGCGGTTTTTGCCTGCCGTCACAAGGTGAGGGGAATTCGACTGCGAAGGGGTGAACCTGTTTTTGACGTCCATTGCCTCTTGGGTCGAAGGGTTCTTGCTTTTGCAGGAATTGCCAGGCCGGATGGGTTTTTTGACGACCTTCGAAGCGCCGGGATAACAATCTGTGAGGCGCTTAGTTTCCCGGACCATCACAGGTACACGGCGGATGACCTTTGGAGGATTTTTCGGGCGGCTTCCGGGCAGAGTGCGGAGGTGATCGTCACAACGGCAAAGGATTCGGTGCGCATACCTTCTCCATGCAGGGATGCCTTCGCGGTAGCCGAAATCGGGATCGATTTCGGGCCGGAACTTGAAGATTTTCGAACACTGATTCGGTCGTCAGTGGTCAGAAAAAAATATGATGTGCTTTCGACCGAATAGGCATGATGCAAGCCTTTCAATGGCCGGAATGATGTTTATTAAAAGCGGTAAAGAGGAATTTCTTTATAAAGAGGAAATTCTTTGATCGAGATCGACGGTTCGGAAAAATCCGGAAGCGGTACGCTGGTAAGGGTTGCGTGTGCGCTATGCTCTCTTACGAACCAACCGATGCATATGGTCCGGATCAGGGAAAACCGGGAAAAGCAGGGGCTTCGGCCCCAGCATCTGCTTGCGGTCAAGGCGTGCGCCAAGCTTTCATCCGGGCGGGCGGAGGGCGCCGAGGTGGGCTCCAGGGAGATCTATTTCTATCCGGGGGCAAGCATTAGTGCCGGGGTGTTCGAGTGGGACATCGGAACGGCTGGTTCAGCCACAATGCTGGCCTTTACGCTGATTCCAATCGCGCTGTTCGGGCGATCGGGGACCCGCTTTACGATCAGGGGTGGACTGTTTCAGGATCATGCGCCAACGGCGTTTCACATGGAGAGGGTCTTGCTGCCTCTTTTGGCGCAGATGGGCGCCAGGGTGAGTATGAGGATGATCCGTCCCGGATATATACCTAAAGGAAATGGCGAACTGGAGGTCTCTGTCGAACCGGCAAATGGCCCTCTCAAGGCTTTAGAAAAGACGCGCAGAGGAGATATCATAAGGATTAAGGGCGTGTCGCTCGCCTCCCACCTGGCAAGCCAATCTGTTGCCAGGCGGATGGCGGAAAGGAGCCGCGAACTCCTCGAGCAAAAGGGCTACGATCCGGAAATCGATATTATCGAGGACACCTCTGCTGCCCAAAGCGGCGCAGCCCTCATGCTGGTGGCGGAAAGCTCAGAGGGCTGTCTGCTCGGATTTGACCGTGCAGGCAAGCGCGGCCTCAGGTCGGAGTCAATCGCTCAGAGCGTGGTTGAGGGCCTTATGGCTGATGTGGCAACTACCGCCACAGTCGACAGGTTTGCGGCCGATCAGTTGATTTTGTTCGCAGGTTTGGCACGCGGGGAAAGCCGGTATATTGTTCCGAGTCTTACCGATCACATGGAATCAAACCTGTGGCTTATTGAAAAGATTCTGGGGGGCGGTGTGAAGGTTCGAGAAAACCTGATTTGCATTGACGGGATCGGGTTTTCGAGAAAATAATATGTTCGAATCGATCTGGTTGATTTTTAAAGTCAACACGGAAGGGAGTTTCGAAATGTTGTCGTCCCGGATCAAGATCAGGGGAATCTACAGCACGGCGCTAACGAAACTCGCTCTCGATTCCGGGTTCCAGATCGTGGAACCTTCCGAAAAAATCAGAGAACGATTTGGTATGGAATTTCCCGACCACGGGAAACATCAAATCCTGATACACGACAGGGCAGACTTGCAGGGAATCGAGGTCAAAGGGGAAGCCGACCATGTCTGTGGTCTGCTGATCCAAATCCAGGAATCACTTCTGGACGCCATCATCGTGAGCATTCTGCCGACCGAAGACAGCGATCCGCGGGTTATTGCGAATCTGGAACTGCCCGGAGGGGCTAAGGAAAAACTGGACCTGATCAGATCGGACGTAATCCCGACGATTAAGAATCATCACCGGCTGAAGATAATAAACTCCGAGCTGCTCGAATCGGCTGAATTGGAACTTTCCGTGCATCCTGAAAAATGGACAGGTCTTGAAAAGGGACTGATTAGAGAAATGATTTTAGAGCCTTTAATCAAAGTTGACCAGGTAAGGCTCGAGCACATAAGGCCATCGGGCAGGCCGATGCGCCCGAGGCTTGGCGCCCTTCAGTCTGTTAGCGAAAACAGGATCGTGTTCAAGAGGGAATTCTCCAAAGGTCGCTACGACGGATTGGGTCTGCCTATTCGCAAGGGCGACTATTGCTTGACTGTGATCAGGGAAGGCGAATGGTACGTCAGGCACAATTATTTTTCGAAAGAACATCTTCACATTGGTGAATATTTCAACATAAATACCCCGGCAGAGTTCTACCCGTATGGAGCAAGATACGTTGACCTCGAAGTGGACGTGATTCAAAGGCCGGGTGAGCCCGCCTTCGCAATCGATCAGGAAAAGTTCGAAGTACTTGCCAGGAAGGGTTGCATCGGAAAAGATCTGGAGAACAAGGTGCTTCTGGTCTCGGAACAGTTGTTGCGAAGCCTGAATCGCGAAAGGGCAAAGGATTTATTGGAGCGCTGATGAAAATCAAGACGGCCTGGGCAATTCAATCCTTCTTTCTGTGTTTGCTTTTCAACCTGGCTTTTAGTGCCGTCATTTTTTTTATGGCCGACAGGATCATGGAGGCATTGAATGAATGGGTTTCGCCCTTATCTGGACCGGGAGGGCCTGCCCTGCCGGAGGATCTCAAGATGGCGCTGGCAAGCTTCGATACCTTTGTGGTCCAGGTGCGCGGATACATGATCACCGTGCTCGTCCCACTGGCTTCGGCGTTCACATTGCTCATGTGGTTTTTTCTTTTTCTCGCTGGGCGCAGGCAAATCAGAAGGGCAGGGGAGCAGGCCGAACTCTCCTCAAAAGCAACCCGGGTCGTCGCCCAAGAGGCGACTGGCGATAGTCTTCCGGAAATGATAGACAGGTGAAATGTAGAAGGATTTGAAAAGGATTGAAAGGGAGGAAGGGGAAGAGGCGCGTCTTTTATTTCCACTACAGAGAGGTTTCAAGCTTTCGTTCTGCGCCCCTTCCCTATAAGGTGTGCGCTGGGATAGATTAAAGCCTGCACACATTACATGATCATGTCGGGTCTGTTACCTTTTGATGTCTCTTGCTTTTTTATTTCTGTCGCCATCCCGGGCTCATTATCATTATCGAGATCCCGCTGATTTACTGTCCGCAGCACTTTCCTCTTCGAAAAGCGATTTGATGAATGCCTGCTTATAGTGGGCCGGCGCCTTATCTTTTCTCATGACCACGGCGATATGTTCGGGCCCGAATAAGTGGCCCAGGGACAAAAAATCAAGTTTTCGCATTTTCAACTGCGGCAGATCTCTTATTATGGAGCCACACGACACGCCGAGGCCTGATTCGACGTACACTGAACTTAGTTCGATGTTGGAAGACTCCATTACGATACGATAGTCAAGCCCCTTCTTTTGGAATTCCTTTTCCAGGAGCATACGGCCCCTGTGGTGCAAGTGGCCGGGGGGCAAAATGAGGGGATATTTGGCCAGTTGTTTGAGGCTGACCCGCTTCATGGCGCATAATGGATGTCCCACGGGAACAATTACGACGGTTTCTACCTGTTTCCAGCGAATAGTCGACAAACTCCCGGGGACAAGGTTTTCAAGAGTGAATCCAAAATCGATGTCTCCATTTCGCACAAGGTCAATCACCATCTGTTGGGGACGGTCGAGCAAGGTAAGTTCCACCTGCGGGAATTTACTTGCGTATTGGCGCACTATCCCGGGGAAGAGATGGTAGAGGGTTGTGAATGGTGCGGCTATCTTTAGATGCCCTCGTCTATTTCCTTTGATCGCTTCCAGGTCATCCTTGAGATGTTCGCTTCCCTGAAGCACCAGTTCGGCAAAGTGCAGAAAACTCTCTCCCGCCGAAGTGAGCCGAGGCTTGCGTTTGCCTGCTCTTTCAAAAAGCGGGCATTCGAATTCCTTCTCAAGTGCCTTGATCTGCTGACTCAATGCCGACTGAGTTCGAAAGGTGGCCTCCGCCGCCCTGGTGAAACTTTGCAATTTCACCACATGGTAGAAGCCTATGATTTGCTGCCATTCCATATTAATAAGCTACGCTAATAGTTAGTAGAAAAACAATTACTTTGACTTACTATCTATCCTACCATATGCTCCGGGACACGTCCAGAAGACAGTGGTCTCGACAGCATCAGTCCGCAAGATTGCCTTATAGTCTATCTTGAGAAGGAGATTAAAATGAAAGATACACTTCAGCCCGGCCTTACTTTCAGTTTAAGCTTCGATATCACCGGGGAAAAGACGGTGCCAAGCCTTTACCCTGAATCTGCCGAGTTTCAGTTGATGCCTCAGGTATTTGCAACGGGCTTCTTGGTCGGACTCCTGGAGTGGGCATGCATAAAGGCTATAAACCCACACATCGACTGGCCCCGCGAACAGACCGTGGGGGTTGCCATCAATGTCAATCACATCGCTGCCACCCCTCCAGGGCTAACCGTAACGATAAAAGGGAAGCTCGAAAAAGTTGAAGGCCGCAAGCTCACCTTTTCTCTTGAGGCTGACGACGGAGTCGATAAAATTTCTGAAGGATTTCACGAAAGATTTGTGATAGACGCCTCCAAATTCAACAGCAAAGTCCAATCCAAAGCTTCATGTGCGCTGGCTCATTGATGGGGCATGTCAGTGAGATTTCGATTTCAGTTCAGCCCATCTTTGGGCGAGTGCATCAAAGATGGCTGCCCTGTCGTCGTCCCCATCGAAATCGAATTTATCCCTGACCTGGATGCAACTGTTTCCGGGCGTGGCTCCCAATGCTGCTGAAAGCTTCAAGAGTTGCTCCAGCGAAAGCTGTCGAATATCCAGGTCGAGGAAGATTAGGTTTTGATCTTTAACTGCCAGTTGGTTAGCCTCTTCGACCGAAAGATCGAGCCTGAACCCTCGATAAGACTCCTCGCTGTATTTGCCGAGGGGCAATCTCAGTTCCTTGGCTGCGCTAATAGCGTCGTATCCCCTGATGATCATGAGTTCCTCCGTAGCATATAAATCTTGTATATATAATAATCATCGCCTTTCGATGAGGAACTTTTAACTGAAATTTTGAATCAGGAATCAGGAATTACGAACGAAAGACGACCTCAAATCAGGGATTGAGGGATTGAGGGATCACTTTTTACTTTTGCCTCGCCTAGTACGCGGGGGCGTCGGCCAGCAACGCCGGGAGGTTCCCGATATCCAGGTCAAGCGCCTCCAGGCTTTTGCGAAGCAGTGAACTGTCGATCCTATTGACTTGGTGTCCAGGGACAAAGCGGGAATTCAGAAGGTCGGCCAGGTATACCAGGTGCGGCAATGGCCGGTTCTTGCCGGCTTTGTCCGGTTCGTGATGATGGAGCACCGCCTCGCCGATTGACTCCGGTATATCCCAGCGGCGTACCAGCAGGTGCCCTGCATCCGTATGAGATATGCCGAACAGGTCTTTCTCGGCGGTTGTCAAATCACTGCCTTGAATTTGAAGTTGCCGGTAGAAGAGCGGATAAGCGCCGTTCATGTACTGGTCAAGCACCACCTTGCCGATATCATGGAGCAGACCTGCCGTGTAAGCCAGTTCGGGGCGGGCCTTTGAGGTCATTTCCGCCAGCTTGGCGCTCATGCGGGCTGTCCACACGGAATGATGGAACATACCCCCCTTACAAAGTGAATATCCACGGCTCGCCTGGGCGATGAACTTATTCATGGAGAAGGAGAGGGCCATGAGCACCAGGCTTTTTTCCCCGATCCTCAGCAATGCTTTTTCTATTGAATCGACTTTCATGGCGAGGTTGACGGATACGGAGTTGCACATCCTTATTATTCTGGCGCTCAGGACCTGGTCCTGCAGAACTTCTCCTGCGATCTCCCGGAAGCTGGAATTTTCATCGTTGATCATGCGGATGATTTTAAGGGCTATCTGGGGAATTGGAATCAGCTCTTCGATCGCATCATTGATTTGCCGCACGGTCGGCCGGGTATAATCATCGGCAGTAGCCCGGGGGGTGGGAACAACAAAGGGTTCTATGGTAGTCTCCCATGTGGTGAGATTAAGTCTGATGCAACAGGAGAAAAACCCCCCCACTTCGATCTGCCGGATAGGTATTTTTTCCCTTTGCAGAATCAGCTGCGCCACTTCAGCGGTGCGCCCGCCGATGTCGAGCGCCAAATCGGCCTGTGAGATGGGGTCAATGAGCGCTCCTCCCGCAATACACGCCTGGAGCCTTTCCTTTTTGGCTCCAAGTCTGCAAAGCTCATTGATAAACATGGGAATACTGATAGCCGCGCATACTTTTGGGTTCCAAGAGAGGTCCATGCTGGGTGGTTCAGGGAGGAGAAGGTGGATGAGACCTCCGATTCCGGCGTTTTGGTCAAACAGGGTAACCCCAACGCAACTTGCCAGGAATGCTTGCATGATCTCGGGTTTTCTTGTGCTGATCATGAAGGAACCGGAACTTACAGTATGAGTTGTCACAGTGTTCAGTTCCTCTTTGCCTCAGAATAGGGTCGGTGCAGTTTATAGATTCCCTTCGGGCCATAAACGATAAATCGGACAAAAGAGATTATTTCTTCAGCGTAATTGGAGGATGGATAGAAAAGAATAGGACTTAGTGCAGTTTTAATTCATGAATACATCGCGGTAATAATCAAAGTGCTCCGTGACCGAGCCTGCTCCCCGAATTACCGCCCGGAGCGGGTCGTCCGACTTTATGACATCGAGTCCAACAGCCTGGTGGATGAGAGCGCGAAGACCTTTAAGGAGGGAACCGCCGCCGGCAAGCCAAATGCCGTTTTCGGCCACATCGGAGGCCAGGTCGGGCGAGGCCTTTTCCAAAACGCGCCGAATCGCCTCGATAATCGCCTTTGTAGGCTCCTTTATAGCCAGCCTGATATCGGCATCGGTTATCGTGATGATTTTCGGCATTCCGCTGACGAGGTCCTTTCCACGGAGCTTTATTTCGAGCGGTTTCTTGAGCGGTACCGCAGAACCTATCTTCATCTTCATCACCTCAGCCATCATTTCGCTGATCGCCACGCCGTGCTGCTGCCGTATGAACTGGCAGATGGCTTCATTGGCTTCATCGCCCGCCACCCGGAGCGATTCGCTGCACGAGACGGCAAATTGGGAAATGATAGCCACTTCGGTCGTGCCTCCGCCAATGTCGACCACCATCTGACCTGCGGGCTGATCGATCGGAAGACCGGCCCCGATTGCGGCGGCCATCGGCTCCTCGATCAGGAACACCTTGCCTGCGCCGGCCATTTCGGCGGCTTCTATTACCGCACGCTTCTCAATCGAGGTGATTCCCACCGGTACGGCTATAACCAGTTTTGGCCTGGAGAGGGGAAGCCGCCTGAATACCTTTCCCAGAAAAGATCTGACCATGAAAGAGGCCGTTTCAAAATCATAAATGACACCGTCGCGCATTGGCCTGGTGACCGAGGTTCCCTTTGTACGGCGTCCGGCCAGGTTCTTTGCTTCCCGACCGATGGCAATTACCTCGCCTGTTTCCTTCTCTATGGCCACCATGGATGGTTCATCCAAAACGACGCCTTTACCTTTGACGTATATGAGGGTGTTGGCGGTGCCAAGGTCCATTGCCATGTCTTTGGACAGAAAATCCATAATCCGGCCGAACATTCCACGATCCCCTTTCGCTCTAACTGCTTGGCGAAGTATATATCAAAAGAGCGGTTCTCATTGCAAAGAATACTTTCTCAAAAAAAATTAGTCCTTGTACTGACTTTTAGATAAAGAGTCGGATAATTTCAGTTGACAAATAGCTTCTAAATCACCATAGATACACAGGCTTTGGTTCTTTGGATGAGTTGGCCGGCCGGCGGCCGGGGGAAAAAAGACGAAACTAAAATTTGAGGGGAGGATTTGATGGAGCGCAATAAACAATTGGTGTGCGTACTCCTTCTTTTTTCGCTCTGTTTATTCATTCCCCGATCATCGTACGCTGCGATAAATCAGCATGTAAATGCCCGCTCGGCCATCGTACTGGATCTGGAAGACGGCCGCATTCTCTTCGAGCAAAATGCCGACTATCTTATCGCTCCCGCGTCAATAACCAAAATCTTGACCCTCTACGTGGTCTTCGAAGCAATCAAACAAGGTGAGATCAGCCTCTCCGACAAAGTCGAGGTAAGCAGGCGCGCCGCATCTACCGGGGGGTCCCGAATGGGCCTTAGCGCCGGCGCCGTTGTCCCTATGGAGGAACTCATCAAAGGGATTGCCGTTGTGTCGGGCAATGACGCCTGTGTGGCAGTGGCCGAGCACATAAGCGGGAATGTGGAACGATTCGTTAAGAAGATGAACGCCAAAGCTCGCGAGCTGGGAATGAACAGTTCCCATTTTATGACTCCCAACGGACTCCCGGCGGAAGGGCAGGTCACCACGGCGCGTGATATAGCAAGGCTTTCGTCGGCATATCTTCATCGCTTCCCGGAATCGTTGGCCATACATTCGATGCAGTCATATTCCTACGGCAGGCACACGCATCACAATGCGAACAGGCTTCTCGGGAAGTGCGCGGGAGTTGACGGCTTGAAGACCGGTTTTGTCTGCGCATCCGGCTATAACATATCGGCGACAGCGAGGCGTAACCATACCAGGATCGTTGCCGTCGTGATGGGAGCACGAAATGCATGGATACGCTGTTGTGAAGCTGAGAAGCTGATCGAAGCCGGATTCCATGAAACAGGCGCCCCTTCCAATGATGTTAAAACCGTTGCGTTTACTGCGCCCGTGATGGGAAAAGCGGCAGGCACCCAAGGTGTGCGCGGGCTCCGAAGAGCGCGTGGGAAAAAGGCCGGCAACCATTACATGGTGGCCTCGGGCGACAATGCCAAAATGCCTGTATCCACGAAGGTAGCCTCGAACGAGAAAAAAACAAAAAACAGGGCAAAAAAATCACCTGTTAATAATAGCAAAGCTCCTTACCGTCTCGCTTCAGCAAAGATCAAATCCGAAAAGGCCGTCTCCGGGACAAAGTCTGCTGGTGTAAAACCCCGCGCTGCAATAGCCAAAACCACCTCGAAAACCAGGTCGAAATCAGGCAAAATTAAAAGAGAAGAGACAAAGACGGCTCAAAAAAAGAAAAACAGCAAAGGCGTTCCTCATGCCAACGCTCTCAGAAAGAGAGCGAAGGGATAAAAACCATAAGGCAGGTGAATCGGTGAGTGGGTGAGTTGGTGAGCAGTGAAAACCACTCGCATCCATTCACCGATTCACCCACTCTTTTTGCGTTTGCCTTGAATTGAGCTTCCAGGGCCTTATCATTGCCTTATAGAATCGTTACGGTTTTCAAATCAACTACGAAGGAGTAGAGCCATGGCCGATAAGGTGGAGTGGGTGCTCGATTACAAGCAAGCTCTCGACAGAGCGAAAATTGAGGCGAAATTTATTCTGCTAGATTTTTTCAATCCGCAGTGAATCGGTTGCCAAACGATGGATGCGGTTACGTATCCCAACAGGAAAGTAATCGATTTCATACAAAACAGGCTGGTTCCGCTTCAGTTAGCCTCGGATGCAGAACCCTACGCAACTAACTACGGCGTCAAATGGACACCCAGCCTTCTCATAATCGATGCGGAAGGGAAAGTTCATCACCGGGCGACAGGTTTTATACCGCCCCCGCAGTTTATTGCCTGGTTGCTCCTGGGAATCGGTAAAGCTTTCTTCGAAAAAGACATGTTCGGAGAGGGACTGGAATGCTTCGAAACCGTAATTGCCGAATATTCGTACAGTGACTCGGCTCCCGAAGCAGTCTTTTTCCGTGGAGTTTCTCAATACAAAAGCACGCACCAGATCGATGGCCTGAAGATGGCATACCGGGTCTTGCAGGAACATTATCCCGGCAGCACCTGGGCGAATCG
Source organism: Syntrophobacter sp. SbD1 (assembly GCA_900290365.1). Taxonomy (GTDB): domain Bacteria; phylum Desulfobacterota; class Syntrophobacteria; order Syntrophobacterales; family Syntrophobacteraceae; genus SbD1. Next base: position 24,301 of record OMOE01000035.1, read on the forward strand.
GGCCTATCCCTATTGGCTGCTTCCGTGATTAGTCAGGGAGCAGGGAGCAGGAAGCAGGCGGGTCTCTTTCCCGCTCCCTGCTTCCCGCTTCCGCAGGTAGCAGGACTGTAGGCTATCATTGGCCCAATACCGCGACCTTTCAAAAGATATAATCAACTAAATCGCATAGCGCGTTTGCAATACAACAAGAAATCCGCGCACCTCAACTTCTTCTTGAGACCAAAAGTGGTTTCATTTCTTACTTTTGCCTTCTCATGATATCGTTTCTTTGCGCCATTGAGGAAATCGGCGGGGGTGATATAATATCAAAGGAAAGAAAGTGCGTCGGAAACTTCGTTTATCTTCGTCAAGACTCGTGGGTGGAACTGAGCCCGCGGCTTTTGAGTTGAATGCTGCCTTCGTCTTTTTATGGTTGCCAGGAGATCAAAATGGGTTCTTTTGAATATAGAGTCACCGTCCATCCGGCCGAAGCGTTCAGCCAGATGATCCTGTTCTGTTCGCGTGACGGGAGTTGCAATGCGGAGGTGGTTCCTGCCGAACAGATAAGGAAAATGGAAAGCATGCTTAACGAAGGGGGCCTGCAAGGCTGGGAACTGGTGCAAGCGAGTTTCGGAAAAGATGGCGTGCTGGTTTTCTGGAAAAGACAACTTAACTCATCTGCGCGTTCCGCGTGATGCTCCGGGACTTCCTGATATAGATGAGACGCACATCATTCGCGGGCGCGGTTAACCCAGTGAAAGGCGAGAATGAAGAGAACGGCGCCCATCGAGACTAGCAGCAGATATGATGAAAAATCGAGCGGCTGACCGAACGCAGCCGCTCGAATTGCTCTGGAGGCATGGGTTAGCGGCAGGAAGTGCAGGCAGTACTGCGCCCATTGAGGCATTCTGTCTTCAGGGAAAAAGGTGCCGCCGAGAAAAGCCATCGGAGTTATGAAGAAATTTGTGAGAAGGGCCTGGTCGGAATGCGATTTGACGAGCATTGCCAAACCAACGGCCAGCGATGCGAAAACAAAGCCGTTCAAAGCCACCGCCAGCCAGAAGTAAAAATTGTAAGTCAGGACTACACCGGACAGGGCGGCGATCAGCACAATCAGGACCGCTGAAAGAAGCGCCCTGGTAATTCCCGCCAGCACCTCTCCGGTTACGTAAGAAATATTGCTGATCGGAGCCGCTTGAAATTCTTCGAAAATATGCCAATAGAACCGTGCAATATTAATTTCGCTTGCTATGGCGAAAGCCTGCATCATGCTGTTCATCGCAACGAGCCCCGGGACCAGGAATTCCATGTATGAATGATCTCCTACTTTTAAGCTCCGCCCCATTCCGAGTCCGAAAGCGACAAGGTAGAGCAGGGGGCTTACCGACATGGAAGCCAACTGCCTGAAAAATCTCTTGCGCAGGATAAGCATTTCGCGTTCGTAGATTGCAAGCATACTCCTCATTCCATGACCTTCTTACCTGTAATCGCGATGAAAACGTCTTCGAGGTTCACACGTCTGAGAGAAAAGCTTCCTTCACGCGCGGCGATATGCCTGTTGGCCTCTTCTCTGTCGCGGAAAAATGAAGTCTGCATCTCTTGGTCGGCGACCCGGTCCAAAGCCCATATGCCCAATCCCTCCATCAGGTTTTGAGGGGTGTCAAGGGCTGCTATTTTGCCTTCATTGAGGAAGGCGACCCGGTCTGCCAGGAATTCGGCCTCTTCGATGTAATGGGTGGTAAGAAATATGGTGGTCCCGCTTTGCTGAATATTTTTGACAAGCGACCATATACGGCGTCTGATAGCGGGATCGAGACCGGCGGTCGGTTCATCGAGAAAAAGGACCCTCGGCGAGTGCATGAGCGCCCTGGCGATCATAACCCTTCTTTTCATGCCCCCGGAAAGTGACTTTACCGGGCTGTCCATCCTGTCCGCTATTTCAATATAGTGCAGCAGTTCGTGAATGCGCTCCGCACGCTCTTTTCGCTTCATCTGGAAAAGTTTTCCGTGCAGGTGGAGGTTCTCGGCTACAGTCAGTTCGTTGTCGAGGTTGATGTTTTGCGTGACGAGGCCGCACTGACGTTTTGCGTGCAGGCTTTCTTTCTCGATGTGAAACCCATGAATCCATGCGTCGCCTGCGGAAGGGACCGCAAGGCCGGTTAGTATCTTGATGGTCGTCGTTTTGCCCGAACCGTTGGGCCCCAGGTAGGAAAACAGCTCACCCTCACCAACGTGCAGGCTGATTCCCTTGAGTGCTTCCACATGCCCGTATGTCTTACGCAGGTTTTCGAATCGAATCATTTCTTTCACGAATCAGGATTGCAACCTTATCTGCGCTGCATTTTACAAGCCGTGAAACCCGCCTTTCTCATTTCCACGGCCCGGGCCGCGGCAAGGGCGGATATACAGCCGTCGGCCGCTGCAACCACGATCTGGTTGGCGTATTTTTCTCTCAGATCGCCGATTGCGAAGATCCCGCATATGTTGGACTCGCACTTTTCATCGGTCAAGACATAGCCGTTCGCATTCATTTTGATGCCTTTGGGAACCAGCCTGTTGTTAGCGGAAAAGCCTATGAAAATGAAGATGCCTTCTACATGCAGTTCTTTTTCGCTCCCTTGCCCGTTCTTTATAGCGACCGAGCTGACCCCGTTTGCGTTTGAGTTGATATTTGTCACTACCGTGTCCAGATTTACATTAATCTTCGGGTCCATACCAATCCGCTGCTGCAATATCCTGCCTGCGCGAAATTCGCTCCTTCGATGGATCAGATGTACCTCGCTGGCAATGTTGGACAGGTAGAGGGCCTCTTCCAGCGCTGTGTCGCCGCCTCCTACAACCGCTACCGGCTTACCCCTGAAAAAGAACCCGTCACAGGTTGCGCAATATGACACACCCCGCCCCAGGTTTTCCACCTCCCCGGGCACGCCAAGAGTACGAGAGAGCCCGCCGGGAGCAAGAATTATGGTGTAACCGTTCAGGGTTATTCCATTTGCGAGCCTCACCGAATGGAACTCTATACCCGGCTCTATGGCGGCTGCCTCTTGCTGCAAGATTTCGAGGCCATACCATTTCGCGTGTTCTAAGAATTTTTCCGAAAGTTCGAAACCGTTTACATCTATGAAGCCGGGGTAGTTTTCAATCGCCTTGTTGATAGCCATCTGTCCGCCCGGAGCGCCGTTTTCGATGAGCACCGTCTTCATTGCGGCCCTCATGGCGTAAATTCCGGCAGAAAGTCCACCCGGACCTCCCCCAACGATTATTATGTCGTATATGTTGTCTGAATGCATGTTGGCCTTCTCACATAAGGGTTAGCGGGTTGCGGGTTACGGGTTGCGAGTTAAAGGCAAAACCCATGACTCCGATCACTAATATAGCAATTTCGTGATCGATTTGCTTTTGAATGACCTTGATACATTTATTATTCGATCTGATTTCGGCGATTGCTTGAAATCCCGGTTTGCCCTGCAAAACCTATGGCGAGTGCGTCTGTTATAAGTGCGCCAATGGTTTCAATGGATTTTCGAAAGGGGGTATTCCTCACATTCTCCCATCGCACATCCCCTTTGCAATACTCAGGCATTTTGAGGTTGTAGAGGACTGGGGGTTTCAATTCTTTCCAGTTGGATGCATGGACTCTCAGCCAGGCATCTCCTGAAGGTATAATGTCCGTGAGGTATTCGAGAGCCACATGTCCGTTGTCGAAAATGGCCGTCGTGACTTTTTGACCTGGCTCGAAGCCCCCTGTCAGCGCGTCGGGAAGCACCTCCGCCAGGTGCAATCCTGACAGGATCAGGTTCTTGCCCATGTGGTTCACACTGGAAGGGACTCCCGTCAGAATATCGCCGAAGAAGGCGTCTTTGAGCTTGGAAACTGAATAAAGGAAGCGGTTCTTCAGGCCGTGCGGGGCCACTGCGGAGTCCGGATGCCATGCGCCCAGGCTCAAAGCGCTCCCAAGGTCTTTACAAAAATCCCCAATGGTCCGAAGCAGTCCTCTTTGCGACCCCTGCGTGATTTCATTTCTCTCATTTCTATGCAGAACGGTGGTCCCCAAAAACATGTTTCCGAAAAAATTTTTGATGTTTCCCACCACAGCGGAGAAATCCTTTGATATGAGGGCCCCAACGGGTTGCTTGTTGGAATTTTCGACCACCTTCTTTTCATCCAGGTAATAATTTCGGCCCCCCGGATTTCGAAGCAACTGGTCATCCTTATACATCTGAAGCCCGCTCATTTGCGCCGGTGTTGCCTGTTGCTCAACAGCCTTGCGGTAAGCTGCGGCGGCAGTGACTCCAGATGGTGAAGGCGCCTTTAAAGGTTCGGGTGTCAAAAGGGCAGGGGGTATGTATTGAGGTGCTCCCGGGGGCCCCAAGGCCGGTTGGGAGCCGGATTGTGAACCTGGTTGCTCCAATCCGGCCGCTTCGAGGGCCATGTCAAAGCTCTGACCTCCGTTTGCGGAGGGCGCCGAAGTCTTCGTCGCCGACGCCTCATTCATGTCTGCACTGGAAACGGGGGATGGTTTCATATTTTTCCCCGGGTTGTTTGTTGAGAATGCGGCCCTCAATAAAAATCAGCCATTAAGTGAAATCATTAAGCAATCCCTGTGCCAATAAAAGCAGTGGCCAGTCCTCAGTCGTAAGAGAAAAGCAGTGGCCGGTGGCCGGACAAGATCTCTTTCTGATCACAGACGACTGACGACTGAGGACTGTTCTAAATTGAGTAGCAAAATCAATTGAAAGTGCTTAAGATGGGCTTCGTCTTCAGTTGATAGATCACTCTAAGGATTGCCTGCTCAAAACTTTTACGGAGGTTCATATGCTGGTCAAGAATTGGATGAGCAAAAACCCGATCACCATAGACGAAGAAGATTCGATGCAGCATGCGTCGTCAGTCATGAGAGAAAATAGAATCAGGATGCTGCCCGTTATGAAAAAAGGCGAACTGGTGGGGGTCCTTTCGGATTCCGACCTGAAGCGCGCTTCGGCTTCGGACGCCACCATGCTTGATATTCACGAGCTTCTCTACCTTATTTCGAAAATAAAAGTCCGCGATATCATGATAGCGCACCCCATTACCGTTCCGGATAATTATACCGTTGAGGAGACGGCCCAAGTGCTTATGGAGCACAATATTTCGGGGGTGCCGGTAACGGGCGCCGGCGGCAAGCTGGTGGGCATACTTACCAGACATGATATTTTCAAGATATTGATCAGTCTTAGCGGGCTTGGCAAGAAAGGAATTCAGTTCGCTTTTCTGATCGAAGATAAAGCGGGTTCAATCCAACTCCTTACCGATGTAATACGCAAATACGATGGGCGGATTGCCAGCATATTGAGCAACTATGAATTTGCCCCGGAAGGAAAACGGATCGTTTACCTGAGAACATATGGCATCGATCACACGATGCTGCCCGATATGGTACGGGAACTCAGGGAGAAGGGCACGATAATATACCAGATCGATCACAGGGAAAACAAACGACTCATATTCCAGGATATAAAGGCCTGAAAGCTCAAGGCTTTTTCTTTACCCCGTTGGCGGCAAAAGAAAGTGCTTCGGGCATGATCTCGATTTCGACCGGCGTCTTTCCAATCAATTCGCCGTCGGCTTCGATCCATGCAGGGGGAGACGAGTCAAGAAAGACGCTGCTTGCGTGCGCGTTCTTGACCCATGGGAGCCTATAATGTGCCCCGAAATAGGCGAGAAAGACCAGCAAAATCACTTTCGAAAATCCGACGGGCTCTGTCCAGACCAGCTCGAATTCATTTCGGATAGGAGATGCGGGCGGGGCAATTTCAATGCGTTTGCCAAACCAGCATCCGAGCGCCGTTCCAAAGGAGAGGACGCTCGTATGAAAAGATGACCCGTTTATGCTTCCGCTAAGATTATGCGAATTCAGGCGGCTAAAAGCGCCTAACGTGCTCAAGGCGTAAGCATGCCAACCGGTTCGGCCAAATCGCCCTGACCGAAAAAGGCGAACCACCTCCGCATCAAAACCCAACCCCAGAACCATTGCAAAAACCCTTTGGCGCACTTTCCCCGCGTTTTGGATGCTAAATCGGCCCAGGCTCACCCTGATTGCAGGCGGACTAACTGCGGCACGGAACCTGTCCATGATTCCACCGCCAACTTCGAAGTTGCGGATGTAGTCACATCCGGTACCTATCGGGACCATGCCCACACTCGGCATCTCTCCTCTTTGTTCCCACCACAGTCCGTTCAAAACCTCAAACAGGGTGCCGTCTCCCCCTACAGCGACAACCCGGTCGTATCCTGAGCGCCTTGCAGAAGCTGCAAGCACTTCGGAATGGCCGGCATACTCGCTCCAGAAGGTCTCGACCGCCGATGCCGAAGGCCCCGCAGACTGCAAGAGCGCAGGCCATTGCTTGCGGGCCGTTCCCCATCCGGAAACAGGATTAACTATGGCCGCTATTCTCACGAGGAAAACTGCCTTTCTAATTTATTACCATATAGATTGCGATACATATATAGGTAGGAAGGTAGGAAATTCAAGCACCCAATCTAATCTTTCTGATCCGAACACAACTTCGGCGGAGTCGCCGAACCGATGACTTTATAAGTCCATTCCCGACTCTCACAAGTAAAGATCATCGAATACATTGCGTACCCTTCTTTCTGTAGATCTTCTTTTACAATGAATCTGAGCGAGGCGGAATTCACACTGTAACGCAACCCGGTGGGTGAGAGAGCATCCTCGAATAAGTACCCCAGGTGCGAGTCGCCAAGCCTGCTCCTGACCTCCGTGCGTTTCATGAAGAACAACAGACGCCTGATCCGTCTTTCAACGATGTTGTCGGGTTCGAGCGGCTTTGTAAAGCTGGGTCTGCCGGTGCCGGAACGAAATTTGTCCAGAGAGCTGAAAAGAGGTTCTCCTGAAACGATATCCACGTAGATGCCCTCTTTGTCATTGTTCCAGTATTCATTCTGGAAAGGGGGTTCGTCGCGGTTTTCCCGCGTCACCTTGTACTGGAGCGGCGACAGACTTTTTCTTAATTCTTTATCGCTCGGCTTTATATAGCCGACTGTATTCCAGACGGCTTTTTCATCCGTTGCGGCGCCGTGTGAGACACCCAGTCCCGGATGAAACAAAAAGGCTGAAGTGACGAATAAAGAAAATATAAAGCCGGCTTTCATGAACATCTCCTAAAGAGCCTCTCCTTTCGAGTCCTTGCGAGTTTCCTGTTTGAGCGGAGGAGAGGGTTCTTTATACTTCAATTTGAGTTCTCGGAGACGCTTCCGCAAGCCTTGTTCTTGCTTTGATTATCAACGTATTTTATTGCCACACCCCTAAGTGTCCGTCAAAACCCTAAAATTCGGTTTTCTTCGATCTATTAATATTTCTGAATGCGCGGGAAGTCATTCCTGAATCGGAATCACTTATAAAGACGCCATTACCCATCGGATATGTACAGTTTATTCTAAGCAGAAATACTATATATTCCCCGTTTACAGAAACGTAAGTGATGCAGAAATTAGCTTAACTATTAAATTTGCCATTAATTTCGGTCTGAATGGTCTGGCAAGCATTGGAGGCGTGCACTTGAACGAAAGGAGAAGGAAATGAAAAAAATACTTATTATTGCAATTGCGCTTTCCTTAGTTTTTGTGAGCGGGAGTCTTTTCACCGCCCAGGCAGATTGTAACCTCAATCCATGCGGCTGGAACTTGAATCCATGCGGCTGGCACTTCCCCTCTCTTTGCAGCTTGAACTTGAATCCCTGCGGCTGGCACTTCCCATCTTGTGGTTGTGGCACGGAAAAAGCCGCCCATGCTCCTGATGTGAACAAGCCGCTCGCGAACGTCCCGATGGCTGTGGGCTTTTAGTAGTACAGCAGAGGCTGCCAAGCCGTCCAGGTTCGAAAGGGGCTGACTTCAGCCCCTGAATTACTTTAATTTGATCAAGAATTATAAACCCCGGCGTTTTAATTTTGCCGGGGTTTTCTTTTTATTGACCACTGATTTTACGCGGGTTGACCCGTTCGGTTTTCATGCTCACCTTATACATGTATCAATAATAACGGGGCCTTAGAGAGCAAATGCAGAACAGATTTCCGCTTTGGCCACCCTGGCGGGAGCCAACTTTGTTTATGTCCGGGAGAGGAGAAGGTTAAATGAGTACAAATGGTTCTCATTCTTTGCAGGATTTAGCGGACGCACAACCGGGATCTCAATTGGGAAACGGCGGCAGACAGGTCCTTAAAGAGGTAGCTGAATACTCCAGGAAAGTCGTCCGGCTCCTCTCCGGAGAGATAAAATCGCAGTCGCGCTCCATTGCCTCCGAGCAGTTCAAGCTGGCGTCCAGCAATCTTGACACATTGGCGGAGGCGCTGAGAGAGGCGGCGGGGAAGCTTCGTGAAAAGCATAGCTATTCGCTTGCAGAAATTAGTGAAACCGGCTCGGAAAATATTATGAATGTGGCAAACTTCTTAAGAGATGGCGACCCTGACAGGATAGTCGGCAAAGTTTAAGAATTTGCAAGAAATCGCCCGGGTATTTTTCTAGGCGCCGCTCTGCTCACGGGAATCGTTCTCGGGCAACTGTCTTCTTCTTCCGGCAAGCGGTCGGGCACTGTCGAGGAGTTGCACCCCATGAAGGAGTCATCGATCGAATACAGGCCGGGAAAAGACGAGGAAGGCTACTATGAACGGCACTGAGCGCGATAGAGTTTCGGACGAGGGTGCATCCTCGCTTGGGGAAATTCTGGGAGATCTTTCCCGAAATGCCGCTGAGCTCATACAGGGTGAAGTTCAAATGGCGTCAGCCGAGATGTCGCGCAAGGTTTCCCGGGTGTGGAAAGACTCTCAACTGGTGACGGTGGGAGCGTGCGTCGCGTATGCCGGATTTCTTGCAATCATTGCCGCAGCGATTATCGGGCTCTCATTGATTATCCCGGCCGGTTGGGCTGCGTTGGCTATCGGTGTCGCGGCGCTTCTGGCAGGGGCAATAACCATGCGTATCGGCAAAAAAAGACTCAACAACGATTTCCTCCCCAGCGAAACCATCAACACTTTTAGGGAAGATACAAAATGGATGCGGAATCAACTGATGTAAGACCTGGGGTTGCCAATACAAATGCCCGGCAGCCAACTGGGACCGATGGAGATCTCGATCATCACAGACGGGAAATCCGCGAAGTGGAAACCAGAATTATTAAAGATATTAAGGAAATACAAAAAGCGTTCACTCCGGCAAAAATCGCTACTGACCTGATTTTTGCGATTGAGGAGGAATTGTTAAAGAGGATTGAAACAATGAATACTCAAAAAATTAGTGATGTGGGCGACAAAGTGATAACCAATACGGTCGAAGCAGCTAAAGATCATCCCGGAATTACAGCTTTAGTGGGGCTGGGGGTGAGCTGGATTACACTCCACGCGGCACTGAGGCAGAAAACGGCCGGCGGAATTATACCCGCACAACCGGAAGAAACGGAGCAATTTATGGAGTCAAAAGTTCCAATAGAAGAGTCCACAGAAGTAGTTGCCCGGAAGTCCGGGTCCTTAGTGGAGGGAGTTTCCAGCTTTGTGGATGAAAACCCCTTAATGATCGGGTTCATTGGACTTTCCGCCGGATTGATTCTCGGTATTCTAACAAGCGGAGTTCTGGAGGGAAACGAGATCTTCGATGAAACACGGCGGGCCGTAAAAGAGAAAACCAGGCAGCTGCTTTATGAAACGAAAGAGAAAGCCGGGCATGTCATCGATGCGGCACGTCAGGCCGCCAGACAGGAAGCGGAGCGGCAGAATTTGATGTCGCACTGAGGCGGTGGGACCGCCGGGCAGGTTGGCCGCTGCCAAAGGCGGGGGCAAGAAAAATTCTTCCTGCCCCTGGGTGGTTGGCGCCGCCCTTTACATGGTTTCAAGGGGTTCCATGGGGAATGAGGAACTGCTTAAAGCATGGGGGCCTTTTGCTTCCGGGCATACCAATGAATGGCTTCTTCCATGCCGGTGGCGACACTGTACCGGGGTTGATAGCCTAGCAGCTGGTTCGCCAGTGAAATATCTGCGAGCGAGTGCCGAACGTCCCCTTTGCGAAAGGGCCCATATTCGGGGTCTATCCCGGCCACCTCGGGCAGATGGGAGGAAAGCGAACTCCTGATAAGGACCAGCAACTGGTTGAGAGTGATGAGATTGCCGCAGGCGATATTGTACACCCTGTTAAGGGCTTCGGAAGATTGTGACAGGGCGGCGAGTATGTTTCCCTGTATCACGTCCTTGATGTAGCAAAAATCCCGGCTGGTTTCCCCATCACCGTTGATGAGAGGTCTGTTTTGATTGATCAGCACATCGATCCAGCAGGGAATAACGGCCGCGTATGCGCCCTTCGGGTCCTGCCGTTTCCCGAAAACGTTGAAGTATCTCAGTCCAATCCAGTTGAGATCGTAGACCTTTGAAAAAACTCCGGCATAAATCTCGTTAATCAGCTTTGAAGCCGCATAAGGAGAAAGCGAAGAGCCAATTTCATCTTCCACCTTGGGCAGTTTCTCGTTGTCGCCGTAAACGGAAGATGAGCTGGCGAACACAAATCTTTTTACATGCGCCTCCATAGCAGCAACAAGCATTTGAAGGAAGCCGTCTACGTTGCAAGTGTTAGTGGTGATCGGATCATCTATAGATCTGGGCACGCTGCCAAGGGCGGCCTGGTGAAGGACGTAATCGACTCCTGCGCAGGCCCTGCGGCAGTCCGCGGAACTGCGGATATCTCCCTCTATAAATTCGAAATTACGCCATTTTTCCGGACCGACAGTCCTCTTGACATCCTCAAGATTATGAGGGTATCCGGTAAAGAAATTGTCCATTCCGACCACGGACTGATGGAGTTCCAGCAGGGCTTCGAGGAGATTTGAACCTATGAATCCGGCAACCCCCGTGATCAGCCACTTTTTGGGTTCTTTGCAAAGTTCGGCGCTGATGATGTCAAATTTGCTCATGAGTTATGATTCCCTTAAAGTAATCGAAAAGTAACAATCGCCGTGTTCATGAAATTAATTCTTTTAAATTCAAATCCTAAAAATGTATCATACCTTGCAGTGGTAAATATTATCCTATAATTTTTCTGACTTTGAAACAAGGAGGTAATGCCAGGCGAAGCATCAGGGGGAGGCCACTATTTTGAAATGAGGAGGAGAAGATGGATTCAAAGGACAAACCAACCACGGATTATTGCGAGACCAAGGTCTGTGCCGACGAAACCCCACCGGCGCCCGTGCTCATGGGGTGGAAAGAGCTGTACCTGAAGGAGGACTGGTGGGCGATTTATCTGGGAATCGGCCTCATGTTTTTCGCTTTGATCGCGTTTTCAATGGGCAGCAATGCTGTAAAGCTGTTGGCCATCAATCCGGGAGGGGTTCACTGGACCTCACTGGGTCAGCTGATGGGACATTTTCAACAGAACCTTCACCTCTATATGCTTCAGTTTTTATTCTGGCTGGTAATTTTCGGAGTCAGCACCAGCATCATGGGGATTAAACTTTCAAAATTCATCCCAAGCTTTATATTCTTATATATTCTCTCTGTCATGATGTTCTCCATAAGCGGTTGGGCAAATGCGGCCAAGTATAATCTCGAACCTCCGCTGGTGGCGCTCATCGTTGGCCTGATCCTGGCGAACCTTTTTCCTTTGCCTAAATGGCTGGACGCCGGCTTCCGGGTGGAATATTTCATCAAGACCGGCATAGTGCTGCTGGGGGCGACCTTCCCGGTGACATTGATTGTCACCGCCGGGCCTATCGCCTTGTTGCAAGCCACAATCATCTCCGTCACCACCTGTCTGGTCATCTACTTTGTTGCGACCAAGTTCTTTGGACTGGACAAGCGATTGGCTTCGGTCATCTCCGTGGGCGGTTCGGTCTGCGGGGTCTCGGCCTCCATGGCCATTGCCAGTTCGGTTAAGGCCAAAACAGAATACCTCTACACTTCGGTTACCCTGGTGGTGGGCTGGGCACTGGTGATGATCATCGTCCTGCCGTTTGTTTCAAAGCTCCTGGGCTTGGCTCCCGGTGTGGCAGGGGCCTGGATCGGGACCTCTGAATTCGCCGATGCGGCCGGCTTCGCCGCCGCCAGCGCCTATGGCAAGATGTCCGGCAATGAAAACGCCGCCATCCAAGGCTTTACACTAATGAAGGTCATCGGCCGGGATATGTGGATAGGTATCTGGTCATTCGTCTTTGCCATGATCGCCTGTCTGAAATGGGAGAAGGAAGAATGCGGCGTCCGGCCCAGCGCAATGGAGATCTGGTGGCGTTTCCCTAAATTCGTCATCGGTTTTTTCCTGGCAACTTTCCTGATGACCGCCGTCACTGCTGGTTACTCTACGGTCGAGTTCAACAGCTCGATCAAACCAAACCTGATTCAGCCTCTGGTCTCTATCAGGAGCTGGACTTTTATCTTCTGCTTTCTCAGCATCGGCCTGACCACCCGCTTCCGGGATCTCAAGGCCGCAGGCCTGAAGCCCTTCGCCGCTTTCACAACCGGGGTGGTGGTAAACGTCATCCTCGGATTTGTGATGTCGGTCTACGTCTTCGGTTCCTACTGGTCGGCGTTGGGTAAATAGTCTCAGTTATCGGGGGAAGGCGACATGGCGGTAACCAGGGCGAATCACCACTGTCTCAACTGCAAGTACTTCAACAACGAACCGGACCGGGTGGAGGAGGCTCTCCCGGGGCTCTCAGTCTTGAGCTCAGCTTATTCCTCCGTCCGGGCCGAAGCGGGGATATGCGGCCGTCATGACCTGTTCCTGGCGCCCTGGGCGGAGCAGTGCCGGGATTTCCAAGTCAGGAAATAAGAGAGCAAATGAACGTTTGTCGAGTTAGTCTTCGAACGAGAGATGGTAGGCAATCGAATCGAGCTTTATCGTAAAATCCACATTTTCAACATGACAGCAATCCGGGACCTGGATCTGTACGGGAGCGAAGTTCAGAATTCCGTTTATTCCGGCCAGCACCAGCTGATTGGCCACACTCTGGGCTTCGCCGGGGGGGGTGGCTATGATTCCCACATGGACGTCCCGCTCTTGTACGATATCTTCGAGTTCGCTGACATGATTTATAATAAGTCCATTGGAGAGCTCTTTACCGACCTTCTGGGGATCGGTGTCAAAAGCCGCCGTGAAGACATAGCCGTGCTTTATGAAATTGCCATGGCGGACCAGCGCGGACCCAAGGTTGCCAAGTCCAACCATTGCAAGATTCCAGGGCCGATTTAAGCCGAGAATGTCCTTGATCTGGTTGACAAGCTCGTTTATCCGGTAACCCACGCCTCTGACTCCAAATTCGCCAAAGTAGGCCAGGTCCTTGCGGATTTGGGCTGGATTCACACCGCACAGCTTTGCCAAACGCTCCGAGGAAATAACGTCAACATCACTATCCAACAACTCTTTGAGCGCACGCATGTAGATCGAGAGCCTGACGATTGTCGCCATAGGAATCTTGGCAAATTTCATTTCATAATACCTCAAACACAAAATGAAGAGAACAAGGAGCGGGTATCGGAAGCGAAAGCCCTTTGTACTCTCCCCTCATGTTTCCTGATTATTGCATGAGCAGAGCTCATAAGTATGTGAGTTTATTCACATTAGTCAAGCAAAAAAAAGGCTGCCCCTGAAAAGTGCAGAGGGCAACCAATGAAATCACTTGCTGCCCTCTGCTCAAATCCGCAGCCTTAAGATTTACTTGGCGATACCAACAAAAGCGCTGATCCCCGAGGAGATAGGGTTAGCGTAGATCAGGATCAGTGCGACAACAAGAGCGTAAATCGACAGAGATTCGATCATGGCCAGACCGATAAGCATGGTAACGGTTACCTTGCCGGATGCCTCGGGATTGCGTGCGATACCCTCAACAGCGCCCCTGACGGCCATACCCTGGCCGATACCGCATCCGTGAGCCGCAATGGCAATTGCAAGGCCGGCTGCAATGGCTGAATAGAGGAAGAACTGAACCGCTGAGGACTTTGTCGTTGCGTCGCCGGTAGCATCAGCGGCGAAAGCTGCACACGTAAGACCGAGGACCAAGATTGTAGTAAAAAGCCCAACTTTCTTCATGAAAAAAACCCTCCTTGTCTCTTTGGTTGAATAAATAAACGAGATGTGAACTGTGAACATGGATATGCGAACATGGCCTTCCATACCAAGTTTACGCCTTTTTAGTGGGCGTGTTCAATTGCCCCGGCAAAGTACATCATCGAGAGCAGGCAGAAAATGAAAGCCTGGATAAACCCGGTAAAAAGCCCCAGAATCATCATCGGCACAGGGGCAAGATAGAGGCCGGCCAGGAAAAAGAGGATGCTGAGGACCAGTTCTTCGCCAAATACGTTTCCGAAAAGACGGATCGACAGGCTCAGGACTCTTGAGAGGTGTCCGACTATTTCGATTGGCATAATAAGGGGAGTGAGCCACCATACGGGACCCATGAAATGCTTTACGTATTTGATCCCGTGGAATTTAACACCCAGCACATGGGTCATTACGACAACAATCAGGGCGCACGCACCCGTAGTATTGAGATTGGCGGTGGGCGAATAAAAGCCGGGAATCACCCCCAGGTAGTTGCTGCAAAGAATAAAGAAACCGAGCGTGGCGATAAGCGGAAACATGACGCGGCCTTCCTCGCCGGTAACGCCGATCATGAATTCCTCGATGCCCGTTATCACCGTTTCGAAGAAATTCTGCCCGCCCTCGGGGACCATCTTGACGCTGCGGGCGGCAAAAGCGCTCAACGCCACCACCAGCAGCATGATCACCCAGGTATATGTGACATGAGGTTGCAGCAAGCCGTCGGTAATGGAATGAAGCAAGCCGTCGGTAATGGAATGAACTTCGGCCGGTACGTGGATGCCCAGCGAATCGAGAAGAAGGTTAATGAAAAGGATAGGATGTTCCATAGGCTTTAACTTTCTCCCTTTTTCATCATGATGAATTCAAATGCTCCAACCAAAATCATACTCAAGACCATAACGGAGAGGCCGGCCAGAAACGGGAAAGGTGTGGCCAATCCGAGATACATAACCAGGAAAACCAGGAAAAGAGTCGCCAGGTAACGAGCGTAATAGCTTGTAAAAATGCCCGCTTTGCTGAGAAGCTTGCCGGGTTTAAGGAGCGCTCGCCTAAGTTGCCACTTGAGGATCTGAAAACTAAGGATAACGATCCCGCCGCCCAGAAGGACACCGGACGCACATTTCCATGAAAACCAATAGAGAGCGGCAAGCGTGAATGCCACAAGCAAGATTGCTGAAGCCGCTTCAATTCGCAACAGGAGCGTTTCGCTATCGATAACTTCCCTCACTATTTCTTTTGATCCTTGCCCTCTGCCTGTTGCTCTTTGATAAAGCGATAATAATTTAGGCCGCCTGCCGCTATTCCGATGACCAGCCATATTATCGTCAGAACCGGAGCCGTTCCAAACATCCAGTCAAGGAAGACCCCGATCGCAATGCCGATAAACGGCGCGAAGGCGACCTGAAACCCAATAGTGCTGGCCATTACGGCCTGCATGAGTGATTTTTTATCTTCGTTTTTCATCGTGTTTTTCATGCAAGACGGCGTACTATCACACTAGTCATTTTCAGTCAAACCTTTTTTCTCAATCTCGCGGTGGGACCGCCGGCCAGGTTGGCCACTAAAACCTTCGGTGGCGCCAAGAGGTGGTTGGCGCGTCCCGGGGAAGGCGGCGCTACCCCCCGACCACTTTCATAGCCTCTTGTGCAGCCTGGATCGTTCGGTCAAGGTCCTCATACTCGTGGGCCGCGCTGACGAAGAAGGCTTCGAACTGTGAGGGGGCAAAGTAGACTCCCCTTTTTAGCATTTCACGGAAGAAGAGGGCGTAAGCTTGCGTATCGGATCTGGCCGCACTTTCAAGATCGACAACCGGTCCTTTGGTAAAAAAGCCGCACCCGAGCGATCCGACTCTGTTTACAGTAAGGGGAACACCTGCCGAGGTGGCCGCTTCCTCCAGTCCCGCGCACAGATGCGAGTTCTTTTTGTCGATCTGAGCGTAAATCTCCCCACGGCTGAGCACGTCAAGCATTGTCAACCCTGCGCTCATGGCCAGCGGGTTGCCCGAAAGGGTCCCTGCCTGATAAATATCGCCGCTTGGGGCTACGCGCTCCATAATCTGTCTTGCGCCTCCATAAGCGCCCACCGGCAGACCGCCCCCAATAATTTTGCCGAGACAGGTCAGGTCGGGCATAATCCCGAAATGCTGCTGCGCCCCTCCGGGAGCCAGCCTGAAGCCGGTTATGACTTCATCAAAGATAAGCAATGATCCATACTCAGTGCAAATCCGCCTCAGTTTCTCAAGATAGCCCGCTTCGGGCAGCACGACTCCCATGTTTGCAGCAACGGGCTCGACAATGATCGCGGCAACCTCTTCCCCTGCGCTTTTCATTACCTTAAGCACAGCTTCCGGGTCATTGTACGGCAGCGAGATGGTGTGCTGAACGATTTCATCCGGGACGCCCGGCGTCCCCGGTATACCGAAGGTCATGAGGCCCGAGCCGGATTTTACAAGAAGCGAGTCCGCATGTCCGTGATAGCAGCCGTTGAATTTTATGATTTTTTTCCGCCCCGTATATCCCCGGGCGAGCCTGATCGCACTCATGGCAGCTTCTGTTCCCGAATTTACCATCCTCACCATCTCAATGGATGGGACCATCTCCACCACTTTTTTCGCCATCTCGAGCTCTACTCGAGTCGGAATTCCGTAGGATACGCCCCTTTGCGCAGCTTGCTTCAGGGCCGCCACGATCTGCGGATGCGAGTGGCCGAGGATAAGCGGCCCCCATGATCCTACATAGTCTATATAGACGTTGCCGTCTTCGTCAGTGATCCGGCATCCCTCGGCATACTTTATAAAGAGAGGGTCGAAGCCCACAGCCTTGCCCGAGCGGACCGGGCTGTTAACCCCTCCGGGTATGAAGGCGCATGCTTCCTTGTAGAGCTTGTTAGACAGATTCCAGTTCATAGGCAAATGGCTCCGGATTTGAAACATTCACTCACTGTCCAAAAGCGCGATTTCATAGCTTTCCAGGTGGAGGCTCACATCCGCTTTTACCGAGACAAGAGCGTGCATTGTCTCCTCGACCCGCTCGAGGGCCGCACTTTCTTCGTCGCAAAACATGGCGGCAACCTCGGGATGGACCATAACAAGGATCTTCCTGCCGTAAAACTCCTTTCTCTGGCGCTCAAGGTCCCGCAGAACTTCATAACATACGGTCTGCTTGGACTTGAGATATCCCTCCCCCTCGCAGTAAAAGCAGGGTTCACAAAGCACCTGCCCGATGCTTTCCTTGGTGCGCTTTCTGGTCATCTCTATGAGGCCAAGCTCGGACATGTGCAAAATGTTGGACTTGCTCTTGTCCTTGTGGGTGGCGTCGCGCAGGGCGTTCCAGACCTTCTCCCGGTTGGCTTCTTTTTCCATGTCGATGAAGTCTATGATAATGATGCCGCCAAGATTTCGAAGCCTCAACTGGAAAGCTATCTCTTTTACTGCCTCCAGGTTCGTCTTAAGAATTGTTTCCTCAAGGTTTCTCTTGCCGACGTACCTGCCAGTGTTAACGTCTATGGCCGTTAGCGCCTCGGTAGATTCTATTACGATATAACCGCCGGATTTGAGCCAGATTTTCCTGCTCAACGCCCTCTGGATCTCCATCTCGATTCCATAGGCGTCGAAAATCGGCTCATCGCCTTCGTAGAGTTCCACCACATTGCGAAGTGAGGGCATGAAGGTTTCGGTAAAATTTAAAATCTTGCGGTATTCGGTCTCAGAGTCGATTATCAGCCGGTCGACCTCCTTTGTGAAAAGGTCGCGAACTGCTCGAAGGGTTATATCCAGTTCCTGATTAATCAAAGAAGGAACGGAAGCGTTTTCGGCCCTGCGCTGGATCGTTTGCCAAAGTTTGGCCACAAAATCCGATTCGGACTCGAGCTTTTCCTTTTCGGCGCCTTCGGCTGCGGTACGAACGATAAAGCCGCGATGAAGCAGTTTTATTTCGCACATTATATCGCGAAGACGCTTTCGTTCGTCTTCATCCTCAATTCTACGGGAGACGCCGACGCGGTCCATTGTCGGCATGAAAACCAGATTCCTGCCTGGCAGGGTTATGTGGGTCGTGATCCTGGCTCCCTTGCTGCCGATCGGTTCCTTGGCCACCTGCACAAGGATGTCCTGGCCCTCCTGGAGTTGATCCTCTATGGGAATGTCATTATAGGTATCGCGATAATCAGGTTCTGCATATTCGCATCCGGAATTTTCAATAGCCCCGTCCTGGTGAGCCTCCTCCTCTGGTTCGTGTTCGCACGATGAAATGAGAAGCTGCTCGATCTCGTTCATGGGCCGATAGATATCGCTGACATACAAAAATGCCGCCTTTTCGAGGCCGATGTCCACAAATGCCGCCTGCATGCCGGGCAAGACCCGGACGACCCGACCCTTGTAGATGTTTCCGGCAATCCCGCGGTCCGAGCTTCTTTCAACATAGAGTTCGGCGACTTGACCGTTTTCGACAAGCGCCACGCGGGTTTCGAATTGATTGCTGTTAATTATAAGTTCTGCCGGCATTGTCTTTTTCCGTCTCCAGGCGGTGGGACCGCCAGCCAGGTTCGCCACTCAAACCTTCGGCGCGGCGGCAAGGGTGGTGGAAAAGTTCTACGTTTCCGCCAGTCGTTTCACGCTTCCTGCTTCCTGCTTCGATTCGTCTGTGCGGTATGATCCAATTTTGCAAATCAGGCAGTTTTCAATACCCGGCGCCCGTGTTCCAGCCATGCTCTCAAGAATTGTCATAGGCCTGAAACAAAGGGATGGCTTCTCGAAAACATCCATTTCGATGGAGTTTTCCCCGGCTTTTCGCATATCGAGAAGTATATCTCCAAGGCTGGCTGTCACATGACCCTTTTTGGTTTTTTTCTCCAGCAGGTTGTCTGCGCATTTGGGCCTTGCATCGAGAAGATGTCGCACCACAAAAGGACTCAAACCGGAAACAAGGTAAACGCCCCTGCACGGATGGCCCGAGATTTCCTTTTTATCGGCGCGGCCTACAATACTAATCTTGATGATACCGCTGAATTGCCGGTCCAGCCGTTCGCGAACCGCCGCGGGGTCCATGTTTTGGCTCAGCGCGATGTAAGCCTCGGCCACTATGGTTTCCATTCCAAGCGGCAAGGCCTCGCCGAATGAAATCTTCGGGTGTGGATGATGGCCTTTACTGAAGGCTACAGGCAGGTCCGCCCTCCTGACAGCCCTCTCAAAAGCAGAGGCCATCTCCAGTTGACCGAAAAAACGCGCTTTCCCAAGCTTTGAATAAACCACCCTGTAGAGAAATTCCGTATCGGAAAAAGACGCACCAACACTGTGCGGCGGACTTGGCGGCCCCAACTCCAAAACCGGTCCTTTATGGACAACAGGAGAAATCCCGTTATGGCCGCAAACCCCGCACTGCGTACAGGGCCCCTTACGGCAGTCATCGGTGAAGTCCTCCTCTTTGGACTTTTCGTATTCTTTCCACAAATAGTCGGGCGAAACACCCGCCGAAAGATGGTCCCAAGGGAGGATTTCATCACGGCCGCGGTGGCGCTGTGCATAGAACGGAGCGCTGAGCCCGGTTTCGTGGAGTGCGCGATGCCAGATATCCTCCCTGAAATGGTCGGTCCAACCGTCAAACCGGGCGCCAAGCTCCCAGGCACGTTTGAGCGCAGCCCCCAGCCTCCTGCTTCCCCGAGCGAATACCGCCTCGAAAACGCTGTTGCCGGGCAGATTCCACTTTAATCTGAGACCGGGCTTCCTTAGCCGCTCCTTGAAAGTCTGAAGGCACTCTTCCATCTGCTCCTTAGGCATTTGAGGCGACCACTGGAAAGGCGTAAGAGGTTTGGGAACGAAAGTGGATATAGAGATATTCACAGAGGACCTGGTCTTCTTGCCTTTTTCCCAAACCCTTAGGCCCAAGTCCGCAATGGAGTCCCTGTCCGCCTCTGTTTCGCCGGGAAGCCCCATCATGAAATAGAGCTTTATGACGCGCCAGCCCATATCGAATGCTGCTTGGGCTGAATCGAGCAGATCCTCGTCGCGTATTGTCTTGTTTATAACTCGCCGAAGACGCTCGCTCCCGGCTTCGGGCGCCAGTGTAAAGCCGGTTTTGCGTATCTTTTTGATATGCTCCATCAGTTCGGGGGTGAATGTGCCTACACGCATCGATGGGAACGACACCGCAACTTTGCGGGGTTCGAGTTCCTTTACCAGTCCCGCCAGCAGGCCCTGAATCTGGCAATAATCTCCCGTGCTCAAAGAGAGCAGGGAGAGGTCTTCAAAGCCGCTGAAACCGAGCGCTGTTTTCGCCCCGTCCAATACATTCGAGGGATGGCGCTCCCTTACCGGCCGATAAATAAAGCTTGCCTGGCAAAAGCGGCATCCGCGCGTGCAGCCCCGGGCAATTTCGATCCCAAGGCGGTTGTGGACGATATCGATAAGGGGCACAAGAGGTTTTTCAGGAATGGGGCAGGTTTGGTCAAGGCTGCGGACAACCCTTTTGCTCACCCCGGTGTAGTCGGCAAACCTCGGAACGATGGCCGATACAATCCCGCTTTCGTAATAGGAGACATCGAAAAAGGAGGGTACATAAACGCCTGGAATATTTCTTACGGCCGCAAGGAAACCTTCCCTGGAGCGGACACTGCCCCGCTTCCAGTCCTGGTAGGCCAAAATGATCTCGGGCAGTACCTCCTCCGCCTCGCCGAGCACGAAAAAATCAAAAAAATCGGCCAGCGGTTCCGGGTTAAAGGCACAGGGGCCGCCTCCGATCACGAAGGGGTGGGAGGAGTTCCTGTCACGGGCAAAAAGAGGTATCTGACCCAGATCGAGAATAGTTAGTATGTTTGTGTAGCTGAGTTCGTACTGAAGGCTGATCCCCAGGAAGTCGAATTCGCAAAGGGGACGCTCGCTTTCGATCGCTCTAAGCGGCTGCCCGGCACTTCTTAACCTCTCTTCATAATCGGGCCATGGCGTGTAGACCCTGTCCGCCATGACATGCTCGGTCCGGTTCAAAAGATGGTAAAGCAATTGAAGCCCAAGATGGCTCAAGCCGATCTCGTAAACATCGGGAAAGCCGAGCGCGAAGCGGACCGAAGCGTCCCGGAAGCTTTTGCGGTAAGCATTTAATTCGAGCCCCACATACCGGCCGGGCTTTTCAATACCGTTCAAATTCGAATCAAACATTATCTTTTACAAACCTTTTTTTACGTGAAAATAGGTTCCGGCGAAATCATCCGACATGTTATTTTAGAATCTTTCTTTATACTTATGCAAGATACAAGGAGTCAACAGAAAACCAATTAGGAATTAGGAATTAGTACCTCATGTCCCCATGGGACACTCTGAAACCATGAAGAGGTGAGGGACCCCTCTGTTCGTCATCCAGGCAGGGTTTTTGAGCCGGAATTCAGCGACTTTTCGAGAGGAATGGAAAAGCTTCACGGTGAACAGTGAGGACGGAGGAGATAGGACTGAGGATTGAGTGGAAAACACCTTACCGCTTGAAGATTCCCCATCTTTTCTTTCTTCGCGTCTTCGCGCCTTCGCGTGGAAATAAGCTCGGCCCAGAAGGAAGAGATGAGATCTCACATATTCGCGCCCTCGCGTGGGCTGTGAATTGTAGGCTCATACGGGGCAATTTCTACTTGCATTCTTCAAATGAGGTTGCTATCTTCAGGATTCTGGTTTCCTCTTGAGACTACGCTATCGGCGGAGGCTTGATATTCGAAAACTGCTGAACGGTTTATAATCTGACTGCGAACCCATTTGAAGGAGAGAAGGACATGAAGGTTTTTGTGGGTGGTGTTGCCGCGGCGTTCCTCGGCTTCCTGGGCATCATTATTTGGTATGACGCTGTGTTCAGGTTTATCGGGGGCGCGATCCCCCTTATCCTGCTCCTCGGTGGGTTGATGGCCGCATATCTTGGCTTCGATGAAGTTAAGGAGAAGCTCCCGTTCAAGAAGAGTGCAGAAAGTCAGGAACCAGCAAGTGATGCCAGGTTGAAAGAGGAAGCTGAAAAATACAAACAGGAAGTCGAAAGACTCAAAAGCGAGCTGGAAAAGAGCAAAAGCTAAAGCCAGAGCCTGTTTCCGAATAAAAAAGGTCGCCCCTCATCCATTAGGGGCGGCCTTATTTTTTTTATATCGTGGTACTTTGTGATATCGGCGAGACGCCGGAAACCAGCGCCAAGAGGTTTGGTGATAAGCTCCGGAAATCGGGAGGTCACTCATGGAGCGAAAGGTATTTGATCTTCCGGGCCATGCCCATTTGGAACACATGCACAAAAATCCGGTCAGGAAGGGACTGGTGGGGAGCGCCGAGGAGTGGAGGCACGGCTCGGCGGGGTGGTATCTTGTGAACCGGCCCGTTGGAGTTGAAATTGTTGGTTTGTAATAAGCCTCTTGTGCTACGCACACGGATAACGAGTTATCCGTGCCACCCCGGGCAAATAGGTGACCCCGGCGCTTTGGGACACAGTCTACTTCGCGGGAATGACGGGTGTGCAAAATTCCCGCTTCCCGCTTCCCGCTGCTGCAAATCACGCATGGGCTTCGGTCCAATTGGACCCGCAACCGATGTCAACCTTGAGCGGTACATCAATCTCCCAGACATTTTCCATCGACTCCCGGATAAGGTCTTCGACCGGCGTCCTTTGATCGGAGGACGCCTCGAAGAGCAGTTCGTCATGGACCTGCAGAAGCATTTGCACGCCGAGGTTCTCTTTTTTGAGCCGCAGACCGATATCGACCATCGCCTTTTTTATGAGGTCGGCGGCCGTGCCCTGGATAGGAGTATTTATAGCCAGTCGCTCCCCCAATTGCCGTATTGAGTAGTTTCGGCTCTGAAGCTCAGGAATCGGCCGCCTGCGGCCAAGAAGGGTTTCCGTGTACCCTTGGTCGCGGGCCTTGCGGATCACCGAGTCAATGAAGTCGCGCACACCGCTGTAGCGTTCGAAGTACCTGTCGATGGCAGCTTTTGCAATCTTGGTGCTGATTCGAAGCCTTTGCGCCAGGCCGAACGGACTCATTCCATAGGCTATTCCGAAGTTTATCATCTTGGCTTGCCTGCGCATTTCCGCGCTGACTTCGTCTGCCGTTACGCCAAAAATTTCGGCGGCTGTACGCCGGTGCACGTCCTCATCGTTTCTGAATGAATCCGTAAGGTTTCGGTCACCACTGTAATGAGCAAGCACGCGAAGCTCGATCTGCGAATAGTCCGCCGATATGAGAATATTTCCGGGCGCTGCTATGAAGGCCTGACGAATCCGTCTGCCCTCTTCACTCCTGATCGGGATGTTCTGCAGGTTGGGGTTCGAGCTGCTTAGACGTCCCGTTGCGGTCACTGCCTGGTTGAAAGAGGTGTGGATGCGGCCCGTATCAGGATGAACAAGCTTGGGCAGAGCGTCTGCATAGGTACCCTTCAGCTTTGAGAGTGTACGGTAGACCAGCACCTGCTCGGCGACCGGGTGCTCCAGGGCAAGCTCTTCCAGAACACTCGTGTCGGTGGAAGGTCCGCTCTTTGTCTTTTTGAGCACCCGAAGACCCATTTTATCGAAAAGAATATGCGCAAGCTGCTTTGGAGATTGGATATTAAATTCATCGCCTGCAATCTGATAGATGAGCGCGGCTTTTTGGTCCAGTGCTTTTTCAAACTCGATGGACAGATCCTGCAGGATTTCGCGATCGACAAGGATTCCCGTGTATTCCATGCGGGCAAGGACCTCGGTAAGCGGCAGTTCAATTGATTCGTAGAGATTTTTGAGATTATTTTCCTCAAGCTTTTGCCGCAAAACAGGCACAAGGCGCCAGCATGTCTCGACACCACGGCAGGCGTAATCGACGGCCTTTTCGAAGTCGATTTCAGCAAAACTTACCTGTTTTTTGCCCCTGCCGGTGAGATCTTCATAAGAGCATATACCTTCGTCGAGGTGTTCGGAGCAAATCCGTTCGGTCGCATGCGTTTGGCTTCCCGGGTCCAGAAGGTAGCTTGCAATCATGGTATCGAAAGTCATTGACTGGAGATCGATTCCATACCTCTTGAGGACTATCCATTGAAACTTGAGGTTATGCCCCGCCTTGCTTACCGTTTTGGCGCCGAGGACCGGTTCAAGCCCCCGGAGGCCTTCGGCCGCCGTCAACTGGATGCCGCATTCAGGCCTATGGCCGATCGGGATGTACCATGCGTCGTCGCCGTCCCAACAGAGCGCGATCGAGATGATATCAGCTTGCATGGCATCCCGGGAGGTGGTCTCTATTTCCAGTGCAATGAGCGGTTGTGCACTGGCGATTCGTACCATTTCGGCCAGTTCTTCCCGCGTTCGAATCAGCCTGTCAACCCTTTTGCGGCTGGACAACTTCGGGCTTATTATCGTCTCTTCTTCGGGCTCCGCCCATTCCCGCTTCAGCATATCGAGAATAGTTTTGAAGTCGAGTTCCTCACAGAGGCTAAACATTTCCTGCCGCATTGGCGGGGCAGGCGAAAACTCCTCCAGGTCCTTTTGTATCAAAACATCGAGCCGCAGCGATACCAGATCGCGTGACAGATATGCGCTCTGTCTGCCCGTCAGCAGCTTTTGGCGCAAAGAATCGGGGGTCACGTCACTGAGGTTCTCGTAGATTCGATCCAGAGAACCCCATTTTTTCAACAATTGGCCGGCGGTCTTGGCCCCTATTCCTTTCACTCCGGAAATATTATCCGTTGTATCGCCTACAAGCGCCAGGTATTCAACCATCTGCCCGGGGGTAACTCCAAAGCGCTCCAAAACGGCGTCTTCAGTAAAAACCCGGTCGTTTTGAGGGTCCCACTGTCTGACCTCGGGGTCTTGAATAAGCTGATGGAGATCCTTGTCCGCCGAGACCACGACGATTTCCAGGCCGCGTGACAAGGCCCAATGGGTGAGGGTCGCTATCAGGTCGTCCGCCTCGTAGCCTTCGAGCTCCATTTGAGGCACTCCGAAATATCGAACTGCTTTCTTGATATAAGGGATTTGCGGTATCAGCTCTTCCGGAGTTACCTGGCGAGTAGCCTTGTAAGCGTCGGACAATTGATGCCGAAAATTTGGCCCGGGAGCGTCGAAAACCACGCAAATGTAATCCGGTTTGCGCTCTCGGATGACTTTGAGGAGCATCGTAATAAATCCGTATACCGCCTGGGTCGCCATTCCCTTTGAGTTTGTCAGCCGTCGGATCGCGTAGAAAGCCCTGTAGATATAAGAGCTCCCGTCGATTATGAAAAATGTTTTACCCTCGCTTCTTGTCTGCTGATTCATTTTGAGTTTTCTTCTTTTTTTGTCTTATCGTCTTCGCGTGCGCGACCCCGTCCCTTTGCCGGGCCTCGTTCGCCCCTGGCGGGAAGTTTTTTGGGCAGGTACTCCAAATTGATGTTGCTCATTGCGTGGTAGATATTTCCCCGAACCTTGGAATTCTTTCTGAACAGGCCATCGAGCATGTTGCGAATTTCCATCCTTTGATTTACGTCCGCCGAAGGGCACTTTGCCTGCAGCATGGGCAGCCCCAGATTGTTGCACATTCTGAGTATGTGTTGAGCAGGGACGAGCGCAAGAGGGCGTATCACGGTTATTTCGCCGCCGAAAAACTCCTGTTTGGGCACCATGCCGGCAACCTGCGCTCCGTAGCAGATATTTAAAAAGAACGTTTCTATCATATCATCCTGGTTGTGGCCCAGCGCTATCTTCGGGCAGCCAAGCTCACGCGCCTTTGTGAAGAGCACCGAACGCCTCAGCCGGGAGCAAAGGAAGCAGGGGTTTTCACGATTTTCAGGTCCGTGGGCCCTTGGACCGTGATCTGTTCGGATGATTTCGTACCGAAACCCCTCTTGCCTGAAATATTCTTCCAGACGGTCTGCCGATTCCGTATCGAACCCGGGGTCGACGTGGACGGCCACAAGTTCATAGCTGATCGGAACGCGCCGAAGCCTCTCGCGAAGCAGCCACAGAAGGAGCATGCTGTCCTTGCCCCCTGAGACCCCGACCGCGATTCTGTCCCTGTTTTCTATCAACTCGTAATGATGTATCCCCTTTCCGAGCAGCCTCCGAACTTCCTGATCGACAAACGCCATAACTGAAACTTCTTCCCCCTTTCGAGTTTTTAATATATTTATATTCTAGCCGATTCCGCCGCTGATTTCAGCGCATATAGTATCCAACATGTGAGTGGAGTCAATGCAGTATAAACTTGCCGAACTGATCGATGTCGAAAAAACTGAGGTGATTTTGGGACGGATCATCGATGCATTTGGTGCTTCCGCTGGTATCATTGACCTGGAAGGCAATGTGATAGTTGCCGTGCGATGGCGGAAAATCTGCACCGATTTCCACAGAAAGAACCAGGTTTCGCGCAAAAGATGCATCGTGAGCACTACGAAGCTTGCCAATGAAGTGGCTCCGGGGGGGAGCTTTTCAGTATTCAAATGCCTTAACGGTCTCACAGGCGCATCTTCCCCGATCGTCATCGAAGGAGAGCACCTCGGCAACGCTTTTATATGTCAGTTTCTGACCGAAAAACCCGACACGGATTTTTTCACTGGCCAGGCAGATGAGCACGAGTTTGATAAATCGTCCTATTTGAGCGCGCTCTCGGAGTTGCCCATCATAGGGCGGGGCGCGCTGCCTTCGCTTCTGCCATTGATCACCTCGATTGCCGAGGCTATAGCCAGTGTGGGATTGAGACAGTTAAGGCAGATGGAGGTAGAAAAAGAACTTCACAGGGTACGGGATAAACTGCAACTCCAAAACGCAGAACTCAAAGCATCCGAAGAGGAATTGCGGGCACAAAACGAGAAACTGTATTTATCAAGGAACGAATTGCTGCGGGCCAAACAGGAGTGGGAGCGGACATTCGACGCAGTACCCGACCTGATCGCCATTTTAGACCCACAGCACCGAATTGTCCGCGCCAACCGGGAGATGGCCCGGCGGATCGGATTGGAGACGGAACAATGTGCCGGCCTGCTATGTCATGAATGCGTACATGACTCGTCATCGGCCCCGGCGATTTGCCCGCATCAGCTTACATTGCTCGATGGGCGGGAGCACATTGCCGAAGTGCATGAGCCACATCTTGGCGGCCATTTTCTGGTTAGCACGACCGCGTTGCGCGACGAACGAGGCGACATAGTGGGCACAGTTCACGTAGCCCGCGACATCACCGGGCGAAAACGAATGGAAGAAGAGCTTCGCAAGTCGCGTGATGAACTGGAGGCTCGCGTCGAGGAGCGCACCGCCGAACTGGGCAAGGCGGTAGCCAGACTCGAACTGAGCAACCAGGAACTCCAGGAGTTTGCATTTGTAGCCTCGCATGATCTTCAGGAACCGCTAAGAAAAATTCATAGCTTTTGTGATCTCGTAATGCGGTCCAACCTGGATAGAGTTGACGAAAAGGGTGTAGATTACCTGACAAGAATGCAGCAGGCCGCCAAGCGGATGCAGCGGTTCCTTAAAGACCTTCTGAACTATTCGCGGGTTTCTACCCAGCCGGAGCCTTTTCAGCCGGTGGACATAAAAGAGGTCGCCACGGAAGCCGCAGAGCTATTCGAACATAAGCTCAGCAAAATAGGCGGTAAAATCGAAATGGCCGAGATGCCGGTCATCCAGGCGGACCCCGGTCAAATGATCCGTCTTTTTCAAAATCTGATAGGAAACGCAGTCAAATATGCAAGTACCGAAAAGCTTCATATCAGGATCTACAGCGAGCAGCAAAAATCGTTGTGCCGTATTTTCGTCGAGGATAACGGAATAGGGTTCGATGAGAGATACCTTGACCGTATCTTTTCACCATTTCAGAGGCTGCATGGCCGCTCCGAGTACTCCGGAACGGGTATGGGACTTGCCATCTGCCGCAAAATAGCCGAGCGTCACCTGGGCAGCATTACCGCCAAAAGCGCACCCGGTAAGGGATCGACTTTTATAGTCACTTTGCCGGTAAAGCAGTGATGGATGGTGAGGAGTGAGGGGTGAGGGGTGACAGGCTAGGACGGTAGCGCCGCCTTCCACGGCGGCGTTATTCTCCGGTCAAACGCACTCCGAAGCTTCTTTCATCTCCGCATAGCCCCTTTTTTGCGCCGCCGTGGAAGGCGGCGCTACCGTCAGGACAGATTCACCGGGTCGGGTGTCTTTTCCAGATTGACTGAGGACGGCTGTTTTGGTATGATACCGATTCTTTGGTTGCGCCCGTAGCTCAGATGGATAGAGCGTCGGACTTCGAATCCGCAGGCCGCAGGTTCGAATCCTGCCGGGCGTACCAGCTTTTTTCGGGCCGCTAGCTCAACGGTAGAGCAGCTGACTCTTAATCAGGAGGTTCGGGGTTCGAGACCCTGGCGGCCCATCAACAAAATCAAGGGAAAGCGAGCATACAAGCCGCTTTCCCTTTTCCTTTTTCTCTTTAAACTTCCATGAACTGACCTAAAAATGAGCGCATTTCAAGACCTTTTTTGCGATCAAAATGCACCCAAATAATTTACCATTTTTTCCAAATCCCCTTACCCTTATTGGACCCCACCCCAGCCTTTGGCCACGGCTTCGCGCGTTCCTCATCTCTATGCTCAAACCTTGCGCCACGATCAATCAGGCTCCATCCGGTAGCGGATTTGCCGCTCTTTAAATCAAGGTATCCCTTCACCAGGGTGATGACCTGGCGCGGGGGGAATCCGCCCAGGGGGGTGGCCCCCAGTAAAAACGGGTCGGTCCCAACCGCCTCCAGCGCATGCACCCACCAGTTTTGATCCACCTTCCTGCCCGTTGCCGCGTTCATTCCGTCTAAAAAGCAGTTGGCGAAGTTGCCTATAAAATCCAGTCCCGGAGGCGGATGCACATCCGCGTGGGGGTTGTTGTGCTCGTAAGCCCACAGGCCGGACTGGAATATCTGCCCGATTCCGGGCAAAAGTCCTAGCGCATACTGCGAGGTCCAAAGCGCAGCCTCGCCGGCGCTCTTTAGGGGCGATCCCCCAGGGAGGCACCGATCATATCACGCGCCCAGGGGACGGAATTAACTGCGGAAATGGCTACCGCTTTTGTCGCCTCTCCGGCGGATCCCGGTAGCCACAACCTTTCAATCGAACAGTTTCTCCGTCTCATCCACCTGGCTCTGCATCTGATCGACGTGTGCGGGCGCCGCATTTTTGAGGATGGAGTTCGATTTTTTAATCCAGATGTCCTGAAGGTCGTCTCGTTCNNAGGGTTGTCGTATCGGCCGCGCGTCCAATGCTTTTCTCTTCACCCTTCCCGAACTCATCGGCTCTATCCTGCAGCTCCTGAGGGATATCCTTTCCTTCGCGCGTTAGCCGCTTCATCTGCGCCTTTAGCTGGACATGCTCCAGTTCTCCGGGCTCGAACCCGTGTACTTCGTGCAGTATGTTAGCCACCTGTTGTTCGGCCGCCGATCTGGGCGGATAGGAGTCGCGCGCTGCCAATAGGCTCGTGGCCCCTTTTAAAAATGTGCCGGTAAAATTGCTGTAATAGGGGGTCTTATCGTCCTGGTCCAGGCCCGCCGCCTGCCAGGCGGGACGCATCAAGGCATATAGCGGAGCGTTCTGAGATTTTATGGCGGCGCGGGAATTCTCAAATACCTGTTTCCAATTGTGCCCTGGATATTGCTCGGCTTCCATTTTGCCTCTTACGTCCGGGGCAACCCCTACAGCGGCCCTTATTGCGAAACCGCTAGCCGGACCTATCCAGGGGTGAGCCCAGGTCTGTATGGCTTGGGTCCCGGCATCTTTCGATATTTGATCCGATGTGTGCCCGGCCCTAAGGCCTTCGACCAGAGCATCAAGACCGGTTGCCCTCATGCCTCGCCGTGCCCCCAGCCATGCCAGCAGGTCTATCACCCGGTGGGCGCCTTTTTCGTCCTCGTCTCGTCCGATGTCCCACGCTCCGATAGGGGTCCCGGGCCTGCCCATGGGCTTGCCCGTGGTCAGAGTATTAAGGATCATCGGAATCACGCTTGCGGTAAGCACTGCGCCTATCGCATTGGTCGCTCTCATTTGCAGGGCCGCTCCCATGCTTGTGGCCTCAAGCCCCGGGTTTAGGGTTATGGCCCTGACACCCTGCGTATTAAAGTTTCTGCCGGCGACCAAAAAGGGAGTCATACCGGAATCTATGGCCACCTGCGTGATGGGACCCATGAGACGCCGGTTATACATACCCACCTGGTTGATATATCCTCTGCGGTTGGCATCGCTGTCCACCGCCAGGCCCCGCTCCACAAGATTGTCAAAAAAGCGGTTCATGAGGATTCTCGCCCCGGTATCTATACCGTGTATAAGTTCCTGCCCGTGGGTGAGCTTTTGAAACCAGTCCTGCGGATGCTCGGGCCTGATAAGCCCTTTCTCGGACATCTGCGCTATTTCGTCTCTTATGGCCGGGCTGTCCGACATAACCTCGCGCATGGCCGTAAAAATGCGCCCCAGGGCATCCACACGGCCAAAAACCGGCATCTTGCGAACCACGTCCGTCCACGCATCTCCGGCGCCCTGCGCCCTGGTGACAACAGACATAATATTTTGCAGGTGTGCGGCCAGGTCCACTATCTGGGCAACCTGCAGCATGGTGAGCGCGTGCGCTATCGGGTTGGTCGAGATGCGCATATCGGTTGCCACCACTCTTCTAATTTCACCGGCGATGTCCTCGCGCACGTACATGTCTCTATCTTTGTATTGAGTCTGGCCTTTTGAGCCGTCCTCAAAGACCGGCGTTTCGGGTATTTTCATCGAAAGCTTTGTCGATGGGATTCCCTGGATCGTTCCCGGGTTCTCGGCATCCCAGGGGAGAGCCGCGCCCGATTGGATGAGTGCCCTGTAAAGCCTTAGCTTTGTCGCTTCATTGAGTCGAGGCCCCAGCGCCCCTAAAAGATTTAGTCGAACGTCAGTGGAATACTCCCCCGTAAATGCCGCCGCCCGGTCGTACGGGTCCGGACCCACCTCCGGGTTTTTGTACCCTTGGACGTTCAGGTTTCGATATTGCGCCCCGACCTGGGGCGGCTCGTAATCTTTTGTGATATCGCCGGCGATCTCGGCGATTTTTGCCGCTCGCTCGACGGTAGTAAGGTTAATCCTGGCTCCGAAATATCTTCCGCGCGCGGGCTGCTCCATGTCCGGATCGAGGCCCTTTACTTCGTTGTAGAGCCTGGTAAGGGTTCCCTGCGGCCCGGAGACATATTTTACCCAGCGATCGATATTGCCGGAGATGGTCGGATCGTTCCTGGCCGCCTTTACGTCCGCATCGTACTTATCGAGATCATGTCGTTTTGCGATGAGATCGGCGGCTTCCGTCCATCTATCGCCTGCTTCCATTTGCCCCCTGTCGTATGCCTTAAGCGCCCGCTCTTTAAACTGATCCCAGCCGGCCAGTATATTGTCCTTGACCAGGATATCCATGGTCTTGTTCATCTCTTCCGGATTTTTATATGAGTCCGGGAAAACGCTCGACAAAAGGTTGTCAACCATTTTGGGCGCTGCGATCCGAGAGGAAGCATGTTCAACGGCTTTATCCGCCAGAAAATTCGCAACCCTTGCCATTTGCGGTACCGGGTCGAGTGTAAGCGCGTCCTGAATGCGCCGAAACAGTCCCCGCCACAAATCGGCTCNNNCCCCGCCACAAATCGGCTCGTCCCATATTTGCAATGCGATCGGCAACCGCCTTGACCGTTTCGGTGGTATCCGGAAAGACGTTTCTAAATTCTATGATTTTATCTTTAGGGTCCGGCGCGTCCGGAGCTTTTGTGCTCTTGCCTGTGTCTTCATCCGGACCTATAATTCTATTATCGCTTTGGTCCCCAGCGCTGTCCGGCTTCTCCCCGGCAACTTGAGAAGATTCGGGTCTAGGGGGGCTGGCGCCGGGTGTCGGCTGCGGGGTTGCGCTCCCCGACCAAAGCGATTCATACTTGTCAAGATATCGTTCCCTAACCGGGAATCCCGATTTAACCGTGTAAAAATCACCTTCCTGGCTCGGCTGCAACTCCACGAAGGCAATCTTTGATTTGCCGTTTTGCTTAACGAGCACTAGGGACTCCCCAGCGCCGCGCTTTATTTCGGTGAAATTATCAACCACGTCATGCACGAAAGAATTTACGTCGGGATATCCGGCCTTACGGATATCCTCGCCGTGCTGAGCATCGATGTGCAGCCATCCGTACTTGTTGGGACCCTCGTTTGTTCCGAACTGAAGCCTGATCGGGGCTGAAGTCCGGCCGATAATGCCGGCAGCCTCCGGACCTATTTGCCCCCAGTCGTTTGAGCCCGCAGGGGAAGCTAGCATTTGCTCAGCCGGCCCGGCTTTGCCCCCGGTTCGATACACAACCCGCGGATCATCTGTGGGCAAGTCGGCCTTTATCCCTTCGGCATAAGCCGCCATCATCTCATCGGCGTCTTTATAGCCGTAGTCTTCAGAGAGCTGGCGCATAGCCTCGGGACCCGCCTTTTTCGCGTAATCTAAAAGCGTGCCGATTTCGGAAATCTTCTGCTCACCGGTAAGCTCGGCAAAACGGGAGTTCTCCAGCACCTGGCTAAAAGCCGGGACTTGCTCGCGCATCTCATCGACGGACTTAAATCCCAGATCGTCGGCCAGGACCTTGAGCCCTTCCGGGCCGATCTTTTCAACCGTTGGAAGCGCCTTTGTTCCCTCCTCGATCCTATCCAGATTCTGTCTCACAAAAGCCGGAAACCTCTGTTGTTCGGCTTCCTCGAATGTTGCGGGCTTTTGCGGCTGGACGGGGCCCGTGATATCCTCGGCAAATTCGTTTAAAACAGGTCCCACTCCGTTCATGGTGAGCGCCCGGTTTACCGCCTCGGTTCCCCCGTACTTCTTTTGCGCCCAGTCCCAAAGCGTTCCGGAGATGGTTTCGTCAAGCGTCAACCCATGGGCTTCCGCCAGCCCGGCGAATACACCCATGAGCGTGGCGCTCCTGGCGTAGTCCTGGGCGGTGGCGTTCGGATTCGATAAATACTCCTGGCCCACGCCGATTCCGGCCCCTCCGATCATCCTGGAGACCCTGCCGTATGCTCCAAGCGTACCTATGGCAGCGCCCACCGCCGCGCCGATCCCGGCCTGGCTGCCCTGATCTTGGGGTTGCAGCGCTCCGTAAGCCCCGAAGGTCAGAGAATCGCGCACGATCGGAAACGCCTTGGCATAAAGAAATGGGGCAGCCTCCGCGAATTTGCCGCCCAGTGTAGCCTCGGTCGCAACCCCGGCGACCCCGCCGATCGGTCCGAGCAAAAGCAGTTGAGGAAGCGACTCGCCC
>OMOE01000017.1 GCA_900290365.1 Syntrophobacter sp. SbD1
AAGGTCCACCACCCCGAATGGAACTCCAAGGCCATCGGCTACGCGCCTGCCGATAAGTTCGCCGACCTTTGTCACCTTGAAGGCAGTATGTTTTATGATTTCCGAGATTTGCCCCAGGTCGAGCCCGGGATTTGCCTCACGTGCGCGGTCCAGAGCTTTCTTTACCACACCCGGGCCGCTAACCCCGACGTTTATGACCGTATCCGGTTCGCCCACACCGAGGAAGGCGCCTGCCATGAAAGGAATGTCTTCGGGAATGTTTGCGAATACGCATAACTTTGCGCATCCGATCCCGTCCCGGTCTTTGGTGAGTTCGGCTGCCTTCCTGATCGTCTTGCCCATCAGGTAGACCGCGTCCATGTTGATGCCCGCGCGAGTGGACGCCACATTTATCGAAGAACAGACGTGTTCGGTTTCCGCAAGCGCCTCAGGTATGGCTTCGATAAGGGCAAGGTCCCCGCTGGTAAAACCTTTTTCCACAAGAGCGCTGAACCCGCCAATGAAATCTATGCCGACTCCCTTCGCCGCCCGGTCCAATGCCCTGGCGACCTCGACCATCTGAGCAGGCCCGCATGAGCATGCGGCCACCGCAATCGGACTCACCGCAATCCGCTTGTTCACGATCGGGATGCCGTAGCGTACCGACACCTCGTCGCAAACCTTCACCAAATTGCGGGCAACAGCGCCGATTTTAGAACTCGCCTTTTCGATGAATCTCGCCGGTTCATCGCTCGCGCAATCCAAAAGGCTTATGCCCAGCGTGATGGTTCGGACGTCGAGATGTTCGTTTTTCAGCATCTCGAGTGTAGAAAGGACTTCTTTATTAGTAAGCACGGGATAGACTCCGGACTAAGAAATGATGAATGCGGAATGATGAATGGCGATCAGTCATCACTCATCATTGCTTACATGGTATCAGACCCTGTGGATGGCTTCGAAAATCTCCCTGTGCTGAAGACTTACGTCCAGGTCCAGTTCGCCGCCCCGCTTATAGAGCGCTTCCCGAAAAGAGTTCTGGTCCACAGCGACGGGAATGTCCACTTCATAAATCATCGTGTTTTCATGCGGATCGTCTCCGCCCCTGAAAACCGCTTTTAAATTCGATATATTGACACCGAAGCCCGCAAGCAGCTCAGTTATGCCTGCGACCAAGCCCGGGCGGTCGGGTCCCATGGTAGTGATGACGAAAGGCTCGCTCGGAGGAGGTTCCCATACTCCGGTTGATTCCATTTGGCGAAGGAGGACCGAAAGACCCATGGGATCGAGCTCTTCACACAAGCGGCGGCTGAGTTCGCGGGCTGAGAGCGATTTTGGAAGGGAGGCGATGAATACGCCGGCGAATTCGGTTTGGAGAATGCTTTGACTGACGTCTTCTATGTTGCATCCGTTAAGGAAAAGCACCCGGGACACAGCGGCTATTATGCCTGGCCTGTCGTGGCCGACTACGGATACAATTACTTTGCTCATACAGGTTCTTCGTCCGCAAAAGAAGCCAGTTCACGAATGAGGCGAAGTGATTCCATGGCTTCGGCCGGATCAACCACATGGAGAGCAAACCCGGCATGGACTATTACATAATCACCAATTTTGGGTGCTTCGGGAAGAAGCAGAAGAGACGCCTTTCTAAGTGAGCCGGCAATTTGCACGGTTGCAACCGCATCATCGATCTGCACTATTTCCCCCGGGATCGCCAGGCACATTGCACTTACCTCTCTTTAGGGATCATACCACCCGTATCTTTTTGACAGGCGCTTCCACTTTTTCCCAGGAGCCTCCCGCTTTTTCAATTTCCTTCAAGACAACCGCTACAAAGTCCTCCATGCGGTTTCGAACCGGTTCGGTGAGTTCGGTGCTCCAGGATGTCCAGTCTCCAGGCTCGATTCCGATCACGACTGTCTCAGGCTTGTTCCCAAG
The DNA here is from genome assembly GCA_900290365.1 of Syntrophobacter sp. SbD1. GTDB lineage: Bacteria > Desulfobacterota > Syntrophobacteria > Syntrophobacterales > Syntrophobacteraceae > SbD1. Next base: position 1,915 of record OMOE01000017.1, read on the forward strand.
CTCTTCCGCGTAGATAAGGGTTTCCACTATATTCAATTCATGAAGCGAGCTTTTGTAGGGGATTTTCTTAGACAGGTCCTTTTCCGGGATGCGGTATATGGCGCCCGGGGCCCCGCCTCCGCGCACGATATCCACAACTATCGCAAACCGGGACCGGCAGATGGGTTCAAGGAGCTTTAAGCCCAGCGTTCCCCCATCATAGAGTTCCACGTTTTCCGAGAAGACGTATTCATCTTCAAGCTTCTCGATTACGCGAACCCCGGTCCCCTCGTCACCGAGCAGGATATTTCCGACTCCAAGCACCAGTATCATGTAAATGCAGCCTTTAGTGGCCAGTCTTTAGTGGCCGGTAAATACAGTTGCCAAGTGGCCAGTCCATAGGATTGGGTAGCGTATCAGGGGTTTGCTTTGGAGTCAAGCCTTCCCGCGTTCCCTTGAAAGGGTTGACGGTTACCGGACAATCCCGCTCAGACCCCTGGTAAGAACAACGCTACAAAATGGAGCATTCTTCCTTTGTACAATGGCAATACAGAGAGGATCAAACCGAACCCATCTCGATTGACACCATAACCTAAAACATTCTATTCTGGTAATGTTTATGGGGTCTTGCCGCGGTTTAATCACCCGATGCATTTAAGAGGAGCAGGGCATGAGAGATGAAGAGAAAACCAAGGAGCACCTCATCCAAGAGCTTTTGGAATTGCGCAAACAGATCGCTGATTCGCAAGCATCCCGCTCGTTTGTTATCCCGCAAAGCGTAGGGCAGGAGCAAACGGATCATCGGCGGGCTCACCTGATAAACGGGATCGAGGAGGTTCTGCGCGAAAGTGAGCTTTTTAACCGTTCGATCGTGAATGCTCTCTCAGCCCATATAGCCATCCTGGATGAGAATGGATTTATTCTTTGCACCAACCGCTCATGGCAGGTGTTCGCAAAATCTAACGAACTGGCTTCTAATCCCGACATGACCGGAGTTAACTACTTTTCCACCTGTGACCGGGCAACCGGATTACGGGCGGAAGAAGCCCCCGTGGCCGCCGCCGGTATCCGGGAGGTCATCTCGGGAACAAGGGATTCATTCGAACTGGAGTATCCGTGCCACTCACCGGATGAGAAGCGTTGGTTCAATATGCGGGTTACCCGGTTTAAAGATCAGGAGTCGCCCATGGTAGTGGTGGCTCACGAGAATATCACTGAACGCAAGCTGGCGGAAGAGGCCCTGGCGAGGCAGAATGCGCGAATTCAGGCCGTTTTGGACAGCATGCCGGCGGGCGTGGCCTTGTACGAAGGGGAGCCCCTAAAACCGGTGCTGGTCAACCCTATGGCGGAAGAGTTACTGGGCCGAGGCTTTCCAGCCGCGATCGCACGCGGTGATCTGGCCGCATACTTTCAGGCATACCACGCCGGCACAGACGAGTTCTATCCTATCGAGTCGATGCCGATTATTAGGGCGATGTCCGGAGAGTCGGTCTCTGTTGATGACATGGAGATAGAGCGTCCGGACGGCACCAGGATCAGGCTGGAGGTATTTGGCGCACCGGTTTGCGATTCCGCAGGGAGCATCACCGGAGCGGTTTCGATATTCCGGGACATCACGGAGCGAAAAAGGGTAGAGGAGGCGTTGCGGGAGAGCGAAGAGAAGGCCCGTCAGCGTGCCGAGGAATTGGAGAAACTGATGGACCTGGCTCCCATTGTTATATGGGTAGCTCATGATCCGCAGTGCCTTAACATAACGGGCAATCGGGCAGCCAACATTCTCTTTGAAGCTGAAGAACTCGAGAATGTATCCGCCGGCCGCCCTGCCGGTGAGGGCGTTGAGCAGCGGCGGTTTTTCCGGCATGGGCGGGAGGTAGCTGCCGAGGAACTCCCGATGCAATATGCGTCCCTCCATGGCATGGAAGTGCAGAACCAGGAAATAGAGGCGCTGCTTCCCAGCGGCAGGCGCGTAACGATGCTGGGTTCGGCCACTCCGCTCCTGGATAATCGAGGCTTTGTCCGCGGATCCATCGCCGGCTTTATGGACATAACGGAGCGCAAACGGGCAGAGGAAGACGCGCGCACCCAGAGACAAACATTGGAAAGGATATTTGAGAGTGCACCTTACATCATGATGCTCGTAGACAAAGACGGGCGCGTAACCAAGATAAACCGAACCGGCGCTACTTTTTCCGGCAAGCCTCAAGAAGAGCTTCTTGGTCTTCTCGGAGGCGAGGTGTTCAACTGTTTGAATTCTCTCGATGGATCGGGATGTGGGAAGAACGTGGAATGTAGTCATTGCCCGGTGAGAACCAGGGTAATGCATACCTTCCAAACAGGAGAGAGCATCTATAACGCCGAAGGATGCATGACGGTTCGAAAAGGCTCAACAGAGGTTCCCGTCGATATGCTCATATCCACGGTGCTTGTCAAAGATAGAGACTCAGATACTGTACTCGTTACTATCGCGGACATCACCGAACGCAGGCAGGCACAGAAAGCCCTTCGTGAAAGCGAAGAGCAGTTCCGCAGACTTGCTGAATCCAGTGCCGATGCCATCATACGCTATGACAGAGAATGCAGGCACCTCTATGTGAACCCTACCTGTGAGAGGGTTACGGGCATTCCGGCTGAAGAATTTATCGGAAGGACACATCGGCAATTGGGCTTTGGCGTGGAACAAAGTAAAGAGTGGGACAAAAGGATAAGAAAGGTCTTCGACACGGCAGAGCCCGAGCACTGGGACTTTGAGTTCGAAAGTGCCCGGGGGCGGATGTATTTTGACTGGAGAGTCGTGCCCGAGTTCTCCGAGGATGGAACAGTGAAGACGGTTCTGGGTGTGAGCCGTGACATTACCGAGAGAGTGCAGGTGGAGCACGCGCTGCGAAAAAGCGAGGAGAGGTTTCGTGAACTTGCGGAGAACATCCGTGATGTTTTTTGGGTTATGACCCCTGATGAGGTGCTCTACATAAGCCCGGCCTATGAAGAAATATGGGGCAGGAGTTGTGAGAGCTTGTATGAAAATCCTGCCTCATTTATGGAATTGGTGCATCCGGAGGACAGGGTGCGAGTGCGGCCAGTCCCCATAGTCGGCCACGAAGGGAAGGCTCCTTACAGCGAGGAATATAGAATCATCCGCCGGGATGGAACGGTGCGATGGATCCGGGCTCGCTCTTTTCCCATATTGGAGCAAGGCAGGATAGTGCGAACCGTGGGGATTGCCGAGGATATCACTACCAGCAAGGAGGCCGAGGAATTTCTCTGCATCGAAAGAGACCTTGTTTTCGGGCTGGGATCATCCGGCAGCTTGGTGGAAGGGATGAAATACCTGTTGAAAGCCTGCCTCAAATTCGAAGGGTTGGACTCCGGAGGCATCTATCTGGTCGAGAGTGAAACGGGGGCGCTGAAGCTTATCTGTCACCAGGGATTGTCGGAAGGTTTTGCAGAGCGCGTGTCGTTCTTTGATCACACCTCTTCCAAGGCGAATGTTACCATGCAGGGCCAATCCGGCTATTGGTTCAGACCGTTCGGCAATCTCGAAAGGGTCGATCTGCTTGAGCAGGAGGGCCTTTTGGCTTTTTTGGCCATCCCGGTAAAATCCGAGGGAAAAGTCGTTGCACTGTTAAACCTTGGCTCCCACGTACAGCCTGAAATCCCCCGAAATGTCCGAGTCGCTTTTGAAGTCATTGCAGCTCACATCGGAGGGATCATCTCCCGTGTCAGGCTAGGGGATACCGTCAAGGCCCAGGGCGAGCGTCTCCATGAAGCGAATGCGGCCCTTAGGGTGCTCCTCAAGCAGAGAGAAGAGGATCGAACCGAACTTGAAGAATCGCTCCTGAAAAATGTCAAACTCCTGATCACGCCCTATCTGGAAAAGCTGAAGAGAAGCCGTCTGGCTGGCGACCAGAGGAACTTTCTCGAAATAATGGAATCTCACCTGCAGGAAATTACTTCCCCGTTTGTGCACAAAATCTCAGCCCGTATGCTGGGACTCACCCCTACTGAAATCCGCGTCGCAGACCTCATTCGGCAAGGGAAGCACACCAAGGAGATGGCCGACCTCCTCGGCATCTCCGAGCGGGCCGTCATTTTTCATCGACAGGGCATCCGCAGGAAGTTCGATATGACCGGCAAGAAACTCAACCTCCAGACTTATTTAGGCACGCTGCAGTAGTTACAGTATTCCCCTGTCATTACACTGCTGATCTTTTGTTAAACATCATCGATTTCCGTCTGCTATATTGGTATCCTCAGTTCACGAGAGAGCAAGGAAGTCCTGGCGGAGAGATCCGGCTTTTGAGCTGTTCGGGCACCCATCCTCAATATGGTGGTCGTGTGAGGTTTGAAAGATGCTGGGGACTAAAAAAATCCTGATTGCCGATGACCAAGCGATCTTTAGAGAAGCATTGAGAACGCTTTTGTCCTCCAATCCGGCATACGAAGTGGTTGGGGAGGCGGAGGACGGCCTTGAGGCCATCCGCTTTGTGGGATCCCGAAAGCCTGGTCTTATCCTGATGGACCTCTCGATGCCAAGGATGGGCGGAGTGGCAGCGATTCTTCAGATTAAAAAGCTGAGCCCATCCACAAAAATCCTCGTGCTCACCGGTCACAAGAGTGATGATCATATTCTGACTGTTTTTGAAACCGGAGCCGATGGGTATGTTCTCAAGGACGACACTTACGGCGAGTTGATGCTGGCCATCGACAATATATTTTCAGGCAGAAGCTACATTAGCCCGGGTATTTCGGAAACGGTGATCGAGGGGTATCTCGAGAGAAGAAAGGATTTCGAACCATTCGACTCATTCGATACTCTCACACACCGCGAACGCGAAGTCCTCAAAATGGTAGCGGAGGGTCACAGAAACAAGGACATCGCCGATTATCTTTGCATAAGCAATAAAACCGTTGAAAAACACCGCGCAAACCTGATGAAAAAACTTGACCTGCACAACGCTTCATCCCTTACCGCATTTGCCATTGAAAAAGGGATGATAGCAGCATAAAGGTACAGTAATGAACTGCTTACGAATTCTCACCTTGTGGCCGATTCGGGCAAAGTTACTGCTCTTGATTCTTATCGCCGTCATGTCCGCTTTTGGAGCGGTCATCAGGTCCTATATCCTGGAACGCAGACATGAAATCGAGACGGCGGAACACAGTTCCTTACTGCTGGTGCGCAGTTTGGCAGCTCAGCAGAAGGAAATCGAGATCAGCACAAAAGAGGTGCTTGGAGAGCTTGCCCAGTCGCCTGAGGTACAAACGCTTGATGTGCGGGAGTGCAACGATCTTCTTCGTAAATTAAACTTCCGGTATCCCTATTATTCTATCCTGGGGGCTCTGACACCGGATGGGAATCTGTTCGCGTCTTCAGTACAATTTGGACCTGGAATTGTAAATATCTCGGACCAGAAGCACCTGAATGATGCCATAAGATCTCAAGATTTTTCTGCAGGTGAATATTCGGTAGGCAGGGTCACCGGAGTCCAGACGATCCACTACGCCTACCCTGCACTTGATTCCCGAAAACATCTTATTGCGGTTGTCACCGCCGGCTTCAAACTGGACATGTATGCGGGATACGTAGCTAAGGCGAATCTGCCGCTCGATTCCGTGGTGGTTATCACGGATAGTAGAGGCATACGCCTGTATCGTTCACCGAAAAGCGAGGCGGCAGTGCTGGGCCAATCCATTCCCAGCCAAGAATTTGAACATATGTCGGGCAATCTCGACGAAGGATCCTTTGAAGGAATTGCCAGCGATGGCAATTATCGTATCAATGCGTTCAAAAGATTGTGTCTTAAGGAAGGATCGTCCCCATATCTTTATATGACTGTCGGAATCGTCAAGAACAAACTACTCAAAAATGCCAACTTTATATTTTCCAGCAGTTTATTATTCTTAGGACTTGCAGGTTTTGCCATACTGGCTATTGTGTGGATTTTTCCAGTTTCACCGAGAAAACCGGCTAGCTAGTGTCCATCCGGAAACTCCGAATTGGAAACTAGCTGATTTCGTATTGATGCTGATGCCTCCGGACTCCCTTGCCGGGGCATCAGCATCCGAATTCGAGCCGTCAAAATCCAGTTCAAAAAATCAAAACAGCATTTGCTATTTCGGCCAAGTTGCTGCCCGATCAGCGATTCACGGCGCTCTTAGAGTTCATAATCTCCGACCATGTCGAGAACAAACTCTCCGGCAACTGGTCCGGCTTTGACTGTGAAGGTGCCGTTACCTGTCATGTTTGCCAGCTTGCCTGTGCCCTTGTAGACTTTCCAGGTTCCCTGGGTCAGCTTGTTTGCAGCCTCGCGGCGACCCTCGTATGAAGAGTAAATTGCTCCATCTTGAAAGGTAGTTATGGCATAGCCCTTCATCTCTCCCGTACCGGCAATCCGGTCATGGAAAGTGACGCTTCGGCGGGAAATAAATTGGCCGGCAACACCCACCTGATATTCGATCGGTTCCCCCTCCATTTCCACCAGCATCAGGGTATGGTCGAACTGATCGTGGACGTAGAGCGATTCCCGGCGGGTTATAACCAATCGATAAGTTGCTTTTCGCTTCATTGTTTTCTCCTGCATCACGGTGTGCGTTATGAATCCAAACCGCGTCTTCAGGTCGGATTCTGCCTGAAAAAACTTCCCGAACGACCCTAAGGCCACAAAACTATACGATTTCCCGATTTTCACTACCACTCATGAGTGAGGTTCGGCTCCCCCCATCCTTTGCGTACCACAAACTCCACAAAGCTGCGAACGTCTTTGCCTGCAGTAGCCGCAGTATAGAGATAGTATGGACGTCTAAGCGGATAAGTTCCATCCCCGATCGTACTCCTCGTTGCGCTAACCGGCAGCGAATGCTCATCCTTTGCGATGTTCAGGAGCTTGATCCTGGACTCGGGGCCCGGGAATGGGTCCCGCATTCTGACGTAAGCTATGGAGCCTGCTGTTTCTGCAACCCTTTTCATTATCACCGGGAAGTCCGGCAGAGTGATTGCGGTTTTGGTGATGGGAACTCCGCCGAGGATGCCGTTTTCCACAAACAATAACGTGCCGGGATGCTTATCGCCCGATTTGAAAACTGTAATAGCTTGATCTTTCCCGTTAATATCCTTCCAGTTGACGATTTCACCAGTGAATATCTTTCTTATACGGTCTATGGAGAGTTCATTTACCGGGTTCTGCAGATCGGTAATAATGACTATCCCGCCGTATCCTATCAAATGTTCGTCGAGTTGAAGCCCCTTGACCTTTGCCGCCTCGCTTTCCTGAGCGGTGATTTTGCGTGAAGCCATAGCTACATCGGTCTCACCTGCAATGAGAGCTTTCATCCCTTCATCGACCAATGAATTGGGGGATACGATTATAGCAACATTAGGATGGGCTTTCATATAGAGCATGGCAAGACTGCGAACTCGGCCCCACATGGAATCCGAGCCCGTCACTTTGATGGGGATCTTTGTCTGAGCGGCCGAGGGCAGACCGCCTGCAATGAAAAATGTCGCCACGAGGATGGCGATTATGAGTATCTTCTTCACTTGCTCTCCTTTTGCTTCGAAGCGCCCTTCAAAATAAGTCAACCGGAATAATGTATCAAGTTGTGCGCTATGCATCGAAACTGCATTTTCGGGCGGAATCCTTATCGCAGGTGGTGAGTGATAGCCGCAAGGGCATGTCCAAACTACAGTGGCCGGAAAAAGATTCTTTCCGGCCACTTAGGACTTAGGACTGGCCGCTTGGCCACTCGTTACTGTTTTTTGGAGACCACCGGCCACTTGGCCGCTGGCGACTTTTACACAACTTCAAACTTGTAGACTTCATTGCTTTCGGTATCGATCACATGCACGCCGCAGGCGATGCAGGGATCAAAAGAGTGAATGGTGCGAAGGATCTCGACTGGCCTTTTGGGATCGACGACCGGAGTCCCTATAAGCGCGTGTTCCAGAGGACCCATCTTATCGGCGGCATCGCGCGGACCGATATTCCAGGTTGACGGCACCACCATCTGGTAGTTGGCGATTTTCTTGTCTTTTACGCTGATCCAGTGTCCCAGAGCGCCGCGTGGAACATCGTTTAAGCCTGCGCCCATGCCTTCCGAGGGCATCTCTTCCCATGGCCGACCGTCGCAGATGTTAAGGTCGCCGCTTTTGACGTTTGCAATCAACTGGCCAAGCAAAGTACCCATGGCCTCGCCTATGACCTTGGTCTCAATCGCCCTGGCCGCGACTCTGCCCAGGGTGGAGAAAAGCGCGTCAGCAGGTATGGCCAGATGTTTCAATACCGCGTCAACATTTTCCTTCACTGCCGGAACACCCTTGCCGTAGGCGATCAGAACGCGCGCTAGCGGGCCTACTTCCATCGGTTCGCCTTTGTAGCGCGGCGCCTTCATCCAGCTGTACCGGGCTTCAGTATCGTACTTGTCGAACTTGGGCTTGGTTTCGCCGTTGGCCGGGTTGAGTCCCTTCGGATCGCCTTCGTACCAGCTATGCTTGATTTCCTCGGTAATCAGGGAGACATCGACCGGCTCGACTTTGGCCAGGTTGCGGTTGAAAATCGCCCCGCGCGGCATCAGGAAACTGTCGGGTTCCTTGGGTCCCATCGGGAAATCGCCGTAGGCCAGAAAGTTCTGCGTCCCGCCGATCTTTGCCCAATCCTTGTAAAAGGGCGCAACCGCAAGCACGTCCGGAATATAGACGTCGTTTACAAAAGCCATTGTTTCCAACCACAGGTACTTGAATTCGGCGATCCTGTCAGGGGTGAGGTCCGTTGCGCAGGTTACGCCGCCCAGATACATGCTCTGGACATGCGGGTTTTTGCCCCCGAATATTGCCATCAGCCTTGCAGTGCGGGCTTGTTGCTTCAATGCCATAATATAATGGGCAACCGCCATCAGGTTGGCTTCAGGTGGGAGCTTATATGCCGGGTGGCCCCAATAGCCGTTGGCAAAAGGCCCGAGCTGGCCGCTTTCTACAAACTTTTTGACTCTCGCCTGCACGGCCTTGAAATCATTTACGCCGGCTTCGGGGCTGTTGGGGGAAAGCTTTGTGGCAAGCTCCGCCGTTTTTTTCGGATCGGCCTTGAGCGAGCTTACAATGTCCACCCAGTCGAGCGCATGCAGGTGATAGAAATGCACCATATGATCATGAAGATATTGCGATCCGTGCAGCAAAGTTCGGATTATCCGCCCGTTGTCGGCCATTTTGGAGCCAAGCGCGTCATCCACCGCCCGAATCGACGACAAGGCATGAACATAGGTGCACACGCCGCAGGCGCGCTGGGTAAACAGGTTTGCGTCCCTTGGGTCCCTGCCCTGGAGCATTATTTCGATCCCGCGGAAAAGCGTCGAACTGCTCCATGCGTTTGTGACTTTTCCATTCTGCACTTCCACTTCTATTTTGAGGTGACCCTCAATCCTGGTGATCGGGTCTATTACCACTCGTGCCATAATGGTTTCTCCTTATTTGAAAAACGGATCCCTTGTGTCTCTTCATACCGCTCAATGTCCCACCCGATCAGGATGATTTAAAGAAGGGAGTGGACTTATCCCAGAAATTGGGCTCGCTGCAACCGATACATGGATGTCCGGCCTGAACGGGCCAGCTTGTTCCGTCGTTCCACTTGACCTTAGGGCAGTTGTTGTAGGTATCGGGGCCTTTACACCCCATCTGATACAGACACCAGCCTTTTCTGGCTTCATCGGAATTGAAGCTGGTCACGAATTCGCCTGAATCAAAATGAGACCGTCTCGGGCACTGGTCATGAATGAGCTGCCCGTAGGCGAAAAGAGGTCTTCCCTTATCGTCGAGTTCGGGGAGCTTGCCAAACAGCAGAAAATTTACAACCGTTCCCACAAAGTTTATCGGATTTGGAGGACACCCCGGAATATTGACGGTTTTGAGCCCTGTGACTTCACTTACGCTCTTGGCCTGCGTCAGATTTGGAGCCGCCGCAGGAAGGCCGCCGTACGAGGCGCAGGTCCCGATGCAAATGGTGGCCATCGCCTTGGGGCCGACTTCCTTTATCAACTCCAGCATCGTTTTGCCGCCCACTGTTCCAAAATTACCGTTATCTCCGGTGGGAACGGCGCCGTCGACGACCAGGATGAATTTCCCGGCATTTTTGGTAATGGAATCACGCAGTGATTTTTCCGCTGCTTCGCCCGAGGGGGCCATAATAGTTTCATGATAGTCCAACGAAATAATGTCGAGCACTAACTGATCGATCCACGGATACATGGTTCGTAGAGTGCTTTCAGCGCAACCGGTGCATTCCGCCAACGCCAGCCAGATAACAGGCGGGCGCGGGGCGTTTGCCAACGCAGCAGCTACTTTCGGCACGTAAGCTGAGGACAGTCCCATTGTTGCGGTAAGGGTGGTGCAGTACTTCATAAAATCTCTTCGTGAGATTCCCTTCCGCTCCAGTCTTTCCAAAAGACCTTTTCCTTGACTCATAAGAGCTCCTCCTGCAGGCCATAAAGCAAAAAAAGTATATTATGGTTCCGAACAATCCTGTACCACGCCATTGAATCTATTAGATGAAGTCAATATGGAATGCAACGATTTTGTCAGTTATTTGTAATGAGGAGAGAGTTTTTGCTTTTCCTTTTGTCAAAGCCGGATTAAATAGCCGCTGACGGATGGGAATCGGGGGGCAATGCTGTTGGCTTAAGCTCAAGTATTCTCACGCGATCGACAACTCGCGCAATCCGGCGATTCCTTCGAGAGGCCACGGTCGATCTTGATCAGCGAAGCCGCGAAGAAAAGAAAGAATGAGGGAATCTCTCACTTCTGCCCGGCGTCATTTTTGTTTTTCTTCGCGCCTTCGCGTCTTCGCGTGAGAGAATCTCCGTCTCAAGTCACCGGCTTTGATCGGGGCGGGACGCCCTGAGATTGGGAATCCGGCATCCGTCACCGCTTAGAAAGAGAAGTCTACCGCATGTTTAAAAAAACTCTAAAATATTTATGGCCTTACAGGTTTGCGTTTTTGATCGCCCTCGCTCAGGTTGTTATCATGAGCGGCTGCGAATTGCTCAAGCCTTGGCCGCTGAAGATCATAATTGATAACGTCCTGAGCGGGAAACCGGCCCCGTGGGGCCTGGAAAAGCTCTATACACCCGCAGCCCTTTTGATCCTGGCTTCGGTTAGCCTGGTCATCATCTATCTGTTTCTGGGCGCCATTACGCTGCTGAACAACTATACGACCATCAAGATAGGCCAAAAGATGGTCAATGACATGCGCCGGGACCTCTACGGCCATCTCCAGAAGCTCTCGCTTGCCTTTCACAACCGCAGGCAGGTGGGAGATCTTCTCTACCGGGTTACCGCCGACACTTATGCCATCCAGAGCCTGACAATGAACGGAGTTTTCCCGATTGTGACCGCTGTGGCTCTGCTGGCGGGTATGTTCATAGTGATGATGAAGATCGACTGGGAGCTTACCCTGCTTTCTCTTGCCGTGTGTCCTGCGCTGCTGGCGTCCATCCTGTTGATGAGCGGCCGTATAACAGAGGCGGCGATGCTTGCGCGCCGGCAGGAAAGCGAGGTCTACACCGTCGTGCAGCGGGCGATGTCGGCCATACGGATCATCCAGGCCTTCACCAAGGAAGAGGAAGAGCACCGCAAGTTCATGAGCGCAAGCGTTTCGAGCCTCGGAGCAAGCCTCAGGTTGTACACACTTCAGACATTTTATTCCGGCGTTGTCAATGTGGTGATGGCCGTAGGGACCGCACTGGTAGTCTGGGTGGGGGCCAGGCATGTATTGTCCGGGCAGCTTACGATCGGAGAGATAATAATCTTCACAACATACCTGGCCTCGCTCTATGGTCCGATGAATACCATCTGCCAGACCTGGGGGCTGATTCAGGGCGCTAAAGTTGGTGTGGAGCGGGTTTTCGAAATACTCGATGTAGAAAAAGACCTTAAGGAAGGCCTCCGCGCGTTCCCAAAGTCGGGGACCAGGGGAGAAGTGATCTGGGAAAATGTCAGCTTTGATTACGTAGCCGAGCAGCCGGTGCTGAAAAACATCAACCTGAGCGTCAAGCCCGGTGAAAAAATCGCCTTTGTGGGTCCGACGGGAGTCGGGAAATCGACGCTGGTCAGCCTGATTGCGAGGTTCTATGATCCGTGCGGGGGCAGGGTCCTTATAGATGGTGTCGACATTCGCGATTACCAGTTGAAGTCGCTGCGGAGTCAAATTTCCATGGTGCTTCAGCCTCCATTGGTTTTTCCGGTTTCGGTGAGTGAGAACATAGCCTATGGCAGACCTGAAGCCGGAATTGAAGAGATTATCTCGGCAGCCAAACTCGCACGGATTCATGATTCGATAGATAGGCTGCCCGATAAATATGAGACCCTGGTTGGCGAGCAGGGCGCAACGCTTTCGGAAGGCGAGCGGCAACGGATCACTATCGCTCGCGCTATTTTGCGAAACTCGCCGATCCTGATCCTGGACGAGCCGACCTCTTCGGTTGACGTGGAGACCGAAGCTCTCATAATGGAAGGCTTGGAACAGCTAACGGCCGGCCGCACGACATTTATCATCGCCCACAGGCTTTCGACTGTCCGCAAAGCGGACAGGATTGTCGTGCTGGGAAAAGGGGAGATTATCGAGCAGGGCTCTTTCAATGAACTATTAAGGGCGCATGGCGCCTTCGCCGCCCTATATCAGTCTCAATTCGGCCTTGACGAATCGCCAGAGGCGGTTCGGTAAAAAGAGGCCGTTGCATCACGGTTAAGTTGCATTAATGTATCTTTGCGATGGATTCAGGGTATTATATTTGCTATAAATTTCCGGGGTTTCGAAAAAATTGCATAAATCATTGACATTGTCCAAATAGAATTAAGCGCTAGAGGTTTTTCCGTGAAGTATGCGAGCCTTTTTTTTCTCATCTTTATAACTGCCATGCTGAGACCGGTTCCGTGCTCGCCGGAAGAAGTCACAATCGGGCAGTACCTGCAGAATATGTCTGTTCTTTCTCCTGTGGCGGCAAATTCGACCAAGGAGATGCTTCAACAGGGGCAACATCCGAACCTGCCGGCTGAGTCCAAATTCGATCCTTTTTCCTATATACCTCACGGCCGGCTCTCAGTCCCCCCCGGTACCCGGGTGATTATTTTCAGTCCACATCCCGACGATGAATCGATCGCTGCTGCCGGACTTATTCAACGAGTGCTCGAAGGTGAGGGCAAAGTCCGTGTGGTTTTTGTAACCAACGGGGATGGTTACACTTATGCAGTCCGCCTTCGCGTGAAGAATGCGCGCATTAGCGCAAAGGATTTCATCGAGTACGGCAAAAAGAGGCAGGAGGAAGCAGTCCAGGCTATGTGTGAGCTCGGCCTTCAGCCCGAAGACGTCACTTTCCTGGGATTTCCCGATGCAGGCATAGACGATCTGTGGGAATCAAACTGGTCTAACGTTCAGCCTTTCATATCCCCTCACACGCTCTTCGACCGGCCGCACAGGAAAGGATTGAAACGATGGGTAAAATACTCGGGGGTGAGTTTGAGGGATGAGATCGAGAGTGTCATAAAGGATTTTTCTCCCGATTGGGTGGTCCTTCCCGACCCGCGCGACTATCACCCGGACCATGCCGCCGCCGGGATTTTTGTTTTGGACGCCCTCGAAACCCTTTACTCCAACGAAGATGTCCTGCCCTCCAAGGTACTCACGTATCTGGTGCATTACAAAGATTATCCACAGGGCGATGACTGGTCAAAGGAGATTTCAAGCACCGGGGTTGGCGGCTACACCAATGTTTCGAGCAATGTTTCGGGGAAAACTCTTGCCGATACGAACTGGCTGACATTGCCCATGAGTCCCGAAGAAGTCGAAGGCAAACGGCGGGCTCTGCTGTCGCACGCCTCTCAGCTTCAGATGCTGAGTATATTTTTTCGCAATTTTTTGCTGCCTTCCGAGATGTTCGGCAGTCTTAGTTTGACCCAGGTGATTACGGTCCCCCAGGAATACGCCGCCTTCTACAAGCACCCTGCCATTGACGAAGAGCCCGCCGGAATGGTCGGCAAAAGTCCGTAGGCGGTGGGACCGCCAGCCGGGTTCGCCGCCTTCGGAGGCGGCAAGACCCCCCCCCGCTCCTGCCGGATCGGTGTCCGGTACAGGCTCTGGAAGAGGGTGGTAAAATGGAACATGGTCCGCCATCCGGAAAATCGATTACTCCTGTTTTATCAAAGAGGTACATTTTGCGTCCATGAGACGGTATCTGTTATTGCTGTTTTTGCTACACGTTCTGATTTCTCTCTCCCATTTGGTTTTCGCCCAAGACTCGGAAAAACCGATTCCCCGGACTTCCCCTTCGGCAAAGGCCTTCGGACACCCAAAATGGAGCACGGCCGAAATAGGCGGCGTCCAGTGGCTGATCGATCCGGAAGGCAAACCTTTCTATTCAAAGGGAATCAACTTCGTCTCCCCCGGCCTGGACAGCGAAAAAAGCAGGGCGGGAAAGGCGTACTGCTGGTTGAATTTTTGTTCCGGCATCGGTGAGTGGCGCAAACAAATCACAGACCGGCTTCGAGACTGGGGGTTCAATACTCTGGGCGGGTGGTCCGACTGTTCGCCGAACCTGGGGCTCCCGCTCATGGTGGATTTGGAACTCGGCCGAAACTCTCACTTCCACTGGTTCGATCCATTTGATCCGCAAATGGAACAAAAGACCCTGGAAAAGGCCGTAGAACTCACGGCAGCTTACCGGGACAAGCCTCAACTAATCGGTTATTTCAGCGACAATGAAGTCGGCTGGTGGAATTCGTCGCTTTTTATCTGGTTTTTGAAAGCGCCCTGGGAAAACTGCACCAAGCGCTTCCTCTGGAAGATGATCTATGACAATTATGAGGGAAGCTGGGAGGCCCTTCTGGCCGATTGGTCTCCCCCGGTAGGCGCCGGGAATTTTGACGACTTAAAGAAGGCGGGCGCCAGTCTGAAGCTTAGGCCAGGGGGAAACGGCATACGATTGGTGGACAAATTCATGAACGCTTGCGCGAAGCGCTATTACGAGCTGATGTACAAAGCCATTCATGCCGCCCACCCCGGCGCGCTGGTGCTCGGCGACAGGCTTCCGCTCTATTACCACCAGGATGCAATCCTGGCGATGGGCGACAACGTGGACGTGATTTCAACCAACTACAACGTCGATATTGCCGATGGCTGGGTCGCTCCATACTATTTTGACGGCTTACGCAAACTTAGCCATAAGCCCGTCCTGATAACCGAGTTCTTTTTTGCGGCGGCTGAAAACAGAAGCGGCAACCTCAATGAGACCGCTAGAAACATCCACTCAAAACCCGGCCACCTCATGACGGTGGCTACGCAAGCGGAAAGGGCCTGGGGAGCGGGCAACGCCCTGATCAGCTTCGCCAGGTTCCCGAACGTGGCGGGTGCGCACTGGTTTCAGTACTGCGACGAGCCTTGTGGCGGACGCGAAGACGGTGAAGACTACAATATGGGCCTGGTCGATACATCTAACAGGCCGTATGAAACGTTGACCGGGGATTTCAAGAAGCTCAACCCTGAACTCGAATCGGTTCATGCGATGAGCGCCGCCAGGGAAAAGGCGGCGGGAGCGGCGCAAGGGGAAAATAGTTCCGGGGCCGGGCCGGTAAAGATACCCGGAGCGGATTACCGCATTGATCTTTCCGACCAGACGCTCATAGGGTGGGAAAAGGAAAAAACGCTGCTCTCGGGCTTTAGAGCGCCCGCTCCGTATGTTCCCTTTGGAGAAGTGCACCTGACGTGGAAGCCGGAGGGCTTTTACCTTTTCAGCCTGTCGAACACCTACGTAGATCCGAATTTTTTGGATTACAGGAATAAATTTCCCAAATCCGATTCCTTTCAGCTACATTTTACAATCGAGGCTGAAGGCAAACAGAACCATCTGGCCGTGTATCTCATCCCGCAAAACAATCCTTCTTATCCCGACGGGTTTGAGATAAAGACGGAGCTTTTTCGCATCGAAAAGGGCCTCCCGGAGCAAAAACTTCCTTCTCAGGGGCATGTGCTGAGGATAGAAAAATCTCTGCCTCACATGGTTGTCGAAGCTTTTTTCCCCGCAAAATGGTTCGGAGTCGATGAACTGAAGCCGGGGATGCGCCTCAGGGCTAACATCGCGCTGGTCAGCTATTTTCGTGAGTTTGAAATGACCTGGGCTGGGAACCCTCAAATAAAAGAGATATCGGATCCGCGGGATTTCAGGGAAATTGAGCTGGAGTGATGAGGGAGAGCATGCGGAGCAAGGGCCGAAAACCATCTCACGCGAAGGCGCGAAGACGCGAAGAAAAAGCGAAAAGCGGGAATAGATACTCACAATGGTAGCGCCGTCTTCCACGGCGGCGCTCTGAGGTTCCACACGCAAACGTCCATGGCGATGGGGGGTGGCACATAGGGACCCTTTTGCGTGATACGAAGATCGCTCGCCTTTCCCGGGACTCGGAGGGCCTTCTCGAGGGTTCAGTGCTCGACAGTAATGGCAGGTGCAGTCCTAACGTGCTATACTGGGTCTGAGCATTTTTTGCTCATTTTAGACAATTCCATTGCTATCCTAATCAAAAGGTATTGAGGAATACCTATTCTGGATGAAATCGTCGGCTTTACTCGAAACGGTACTGCGCGAACTCGTAGAGCTGGCTCATTTTATTTACCAAGACGAAGAAATTCCACTGACCGTCAGTATCGGCGGCACTACTGTAACGCCTACTGACAAGGACACTGAATCAATTTTCAAGCGAGTGGATAAGGCGTTGTATGAAGCCAAAAGAACTGGACGCAACAAGTTAGTTATCTTATGAAATCTGTCCAATGGAATCAAACTAATGGACGATACCGACGGAGGCTGGCATGATCCCATTGGATTTGCTGAACAGGTTTTAATGGAGGACACGGAGTGGATATCTTCATCGCAAGGCAGCCAATCTTCGACACTAACAAGGTGGTATACGGCTATGAGCTTCTGTACCGCTCCGGCTGGGAAAATGTCTATTCAGAGGCTGATGGTGACAAGGCATCCCTTTCCGTGATCGGAAATACCATTTTGGTTATCGGCTCACAGCAAATTTCTCAAGGCAAGAAGATTTTTGTAAATTTTACTCGAAAGCTTCTCCTTGAGGGTGCTGCCACCTATCTCCCCAAGGAAATCGGCGTCATTGAGATCCTCGAAGATGTGGAGCCTGATGATGAGTTGGTCAAAGCTATAAAAGTGATCCGTTCCCAAGGTTACATATTAGCCCTGGATGATTTTATCCTCCGTGGGAATGAGTATAGTCCTTTTCTAGATCTGGTGGACATAATCAAGGTTGATCTACGCCAAACAGATGAACAGGAGAGGAAGGCCATAGCCCTAAGATTTCTCGGTTCAGGCAAGGTTAAGCTCCTTGCAGAAAAGACTGAGACCCGAGAGGAATTCGATAGCGCTCTCAGGATGGGATACAGTTATTTTCAAGGTTATTTCTTCTGTAAGCCGGTAGTCCTTGCCAGACGGGATATCTCCGGGCATAAAATACACTATCTTCGCATTCTGAAAGAGCTTGGCGCCGATAATGCGGACTTTAAGGAGATCAAGAAGATCATTGAACGTGACGCTTCCTTGACGTACAAGCTTCTCAAGTACGTCAACTCCGCTTGCTTCAGCTTGCGGCGCGAGATATCATCCGTAATGCATGCACTGGAGCTTCTCGGAGAGGAGGAGATTAGAAAATGGATGGCCCTTGCGGCCCTCATGGAACTAGGAAATGACCAGCCCCAGGAACTTCTGAGGATCTGTTTGCTCAGGGCACGGTTTAGCGAGAATCTGGCTTCTAAATCGGGATATAAAAAGCAGAAGTCCGAATTTTTCTTCATGGGATTATTCTCGTGCATGGACGTTCTCCTGGGCAGACCGATGGAAGAGATCCTTGAGGACCTTCCAATTCAAACCTCCATCAAGGAAGCCTTGCTCGGTAAGCCCAATCTTTTCAAAACAATACTTGATCTTACCATCTCTTACGAAAAGGCAAACTGGATAGACTTCCACCACTCGGCTTCACGGTTGGGGATAGAAGAGTCTGAGATACCGGAGCTCTATTCCGATGCCATCGATTGGGCTGATAGGATACTCTGAGGTCTGTTCGAAATTTTTCCTTGGCCAATGAGATGATTTATAATTAGTTGACTCATGAAACAATGGGTGATCTGGCTGGCTTGTTTACATTCCTCTCCTCCTTCTCGATCGGACAAGTACCGTCTGAAATATTCTCATTCCCAGATCATATGTGACCCGAAGTCCACGTAGTTCCCTCAATCCGACCTGCTAAAAATCTATGTCCAGTGAAATCGAACCCTTTTGCCATGCCTCAAACTGGCACTGTGCCTCATTTCTGCTGGGCTGGAGGAAGTAGATTTTACGTTGTCCATACCTTTCGACGAAATAATCATCGAAGCTACAGATGGCATAGAGGACCAGGTGGAGGCGATCGTGAAGGAGTCGATGGAGGGAGTATTTACGCAGTAGTCATTCTGGCCTTCTAACAGCTCAGGGAAGAAACTACCTCTCAGCTATTTTATTTACGTGCACGGTTTTCACGATAGCCGTGAAAGACGACCTGATGGCGTGTAATGTGAAATCCCGTCTTCTGAGGGAATGGAATCGTACAGGAAAGCTCATAGATATCATGGATCGACTGACACTTCTCTCAGATCATGTGATGATGCAATGCGGTCTCCGTCTCGTATCGGCCAATCTCGTTTACTGGATTGACCCTTCTTATCAGTCCAGCGGCATGTTTTGGAGTAACATTTTCACTTTAGAAGATAACTCTCGATAATGTTAGAGAAGAATAAATAAAATGGGAATCACTGCGTATTCTGCCAGGGTGTGCAGCCGGGGTAGAGATAAGGGGTTGCAGGCGAAAACCTGTAACCCCTTACCCCTGATGACCGCGTGCCGGCAATCGCTACTTCACAACCACCGTTCCGTTAGCCCTGGACCTCATACCGGTCGTATCCGTCAAGATCAACCTGAAGGTCAACGTATTTCCGTACTCCGCCCCACTATGGGCGATAAACGCGGGAGATTCGGCTACCGGGCTCGATAAAGTAACCGGCGCTCCCTCTATCTGTTGCCAACGGTACCCGGCGACGCCGCTTAAAGCTCTCGATTTCGACCCGTCGAGCATTACGATACTGCCCGCATTCGCGTTCAGGTCAAATCCCGCGATTGCCTGGGGCGGCAAATCAGCCCATGTGACATTCACAAAACAGATGTCAGTGGTTGCCAGGCCGGAACTATCGGTTACCGTCAACATGAAGCTCATGGACGCAGCGACCCCAACCGTTTGAGGCGCAACAAAAGTAGGCTGAGCCAATGTTGGATCGGAAATCGCTACGGGAGGACCGTCTATCTGCTTCCAGTAGTAGGAGGAAATATCACCTGAAGATTGAGATCCATCCAATGTAACTATCGTCCACTCACCGACTGTTTGATCAGGGCCGGCATTGGCCACAGGCGGCATAGTATTCGATACCACATTCACGATACAGTTAGAAGTTGAGTTCAAGCCGTTATTATCGGTTACGGTCAGATTGAAGTTCAGTGCGCCCTCTTTCCCGCTGGGGGCGCTGAAGTTGGTATTTGAGGCATGAGGATTCGAAAGCACTACGGGCGTTCCACCGGTCTGGACCCATGAATATGATGCTATCCCCGGTCCGCCTGCATCGGTGGAATTTAAGCCGTTGAGCGTTACTGTAGAACCTCCGGCTACCGTTTGAGCAGGTCCGGCGTCTGCGACCGCTGTACTGCTTAACGCCGCGCCGGTGGCCGCGCCGGTGCTTTTTTGGGTGGTACATATCACCGAGATAGTGTGGTTGGCCGTCACGTTGGAAAACGTATACCTGGTGACTGCTCCAACCGAAACCCCGTCAACTATCACTTCGGATACAAGGTAGCCGGAAGCGGATCCAATGGAAAAGCTTTTGCTCGCCCCGGACTTTACCGTAATTTTACCGGAAGGCGATAGTGAGGCGCCTGTTCCTTTTGTTGCCGTGATTGTATAGGTCGTCGCCGCAAATGTCGCCGCGATGGTGTGGGTGATGGTGTGGGTGGCCGTCACGTTGGAAAACGTATAGCTGGTGACCGCTCCAACCGAAGCCCCATCCACAGTTACTGCGGATACATGGTAGCCGGTAGCGGGAGTAATGGTGAAGCTTTGGCTTGCCCCCGAATTTACCGAAACCGCGCTGGAAGGCGATATGGAGCCGTTTGCGCCAGCCGTTGCCGTGATTGTATAGGTGGTGGCCGCAAATGTCGCCGCGATGGTGTGGG
>OMOE01000096.1 GCA_900290365.1 Syntrophobacter sp. SbD1
CAAAAAACACCACTATATTTTCTCCGACCAGCTCCCGCCACATCAGGAAGACCTGATTTTTCTTGAAGACTACAAGAGCTCTTTTCGGCTCAGAAACGGAAAAACCATAGAGTTTCGTCCTTTGCTGCCCTCGGATGAGTTTGCATTCCGTAATTTTTTCTATTCACTCCGGTCAGAATCAATCTACTATCGGTTCTTCTACCACAAGAACCTTTTTTCACACTCAACCTTACAGGAGCAATGGGCCAGTGTGGACTACCGCAAGAACATGTCCATCATCGGCCTCACTTCCAGAGGCGGGCACAAAGATATCATGGCCATTGCCTCGTACGCCCCGGCAGAACAGGGCCGTGCAGAGGTCGCCTTTGTGGTCCGAGAAGATTTCCAGGGGCAGGGTGTCGGCTCTCATCTCCTGGAGGTCCTCGAAAAGATTGCTAGGGAGAACGATTACAGAGGCTTTACCGCCTCCGTATTAGGGGAGAACAAAGCAATGATCCACGTCTTTCAAAAACGATATCCCAACATGAAGGTAAAGACCATTAGCAGCGAGGTCGTCATTGATATGGATTTTGAAGGTCAGGACCCGAAGAAGTGACCATTGCCTCGATCTTTGCGGGGGGCGTTAGACCTGAAAGGCTTCTTGCACACTCAGGGTAGCGGCCGGACAGGAATTTGCGCATGTATGGGGCCAAATGCGTAGCAGTTGCTCATGTCCCCCGGGACACCTTGAAACAATGAAAAGGGATGCGCCCAATCACCCCTCTTCTCTAAAGTGGTTGTTCTTTAACTTTTGCCTTTTTACTTTTTGCCTGCTCCAGCCAGATCCCATTTTCGTCATTCCGGCAGTCCCGGCGGTGAATCTGAACCGGGTCAAGGGCCGGAATCCACCGACTGGAACAGTCTTATATTTTCGTATTGAAACCATCTGTCGAGTTTTCAGAAAAAACAGTCGCAAATCATGGTCAGCACAATGATGATGTGGTAGGTTGCAAAACCGAAAAGTATATACCCGTCATATTCAATTTTTGGCTTTTCCGGAGCGCGTGCAGTGATCCGGTCAGGGTATCACTGCGGACTAACCTAATACCTGGATCGAGGAAGGCCATGTCCTTCAGTCTTTTTCCCAAATCTCCAAAGTTTTTCGAACTGTTCCGCGACCAGAACCGCATCATAGTCAACGCGGCAACGGTACTCAATAAAATGGCGCAGGAATTCGTGAACTGCGAGGATCTGTGCCAGGTGATTAACATGCTCGAAGCCGAGGGGGACGCCATCAACCGAACCATCCGCCGCGAGTTATCCACCACCTTCATAACGCCCATCGACCGCGAAGACATCCACGAGATCAATTCGTCCCAGGAAACGATTCTGAATCACATTCAGGCTGTTTCAAACCGGGTCGGAGTCTACGAGGTGCTCCAGATCCGGTTTCCGGCCAAGCGAATGATTGCAAACATTATGGAGATGGTCACAGGGACCGGGGTTATGCTTGGCAGACTTGGAAAAGGGCGGGAAGTCTCTGATACTGTGAGGCATGTCAAGCAGCTTAAGAAGGAGTGCGAGATGCTGTTGCTGAGTGGCCTGGGTGAGCTTTATGATATCCCGTCCCCCGGCCCGGCGGACGTGTTGGATATAATAAAATGGACCCAAATCTACGACCGTATCGACAAGCTCTTTAACAGGACCTGGCAGTTGACCAAATCCATCGAAGGGATCGTGCTGAAGAATGCTTGAGATTCCCATGATCCTGTTGGTGGTTATACTAGTGGGATTGGCATTCGATTTCACCAACGGAGCGCATGATTCGGCAAATGCCATAGCCACGGTTGTTTCAACGAAGGTCCTGTCGCCGGGACTGGCGGTGATGATGGCTGCCTTGCTCAATCTGCTCGGGGCATTCATCGGCACTCATGTTGCCCAGACGGTCGGCAGCGGCATCGTTCAACCGGACATGATCACGGGCTGTCAGATCCTGACATTGGCCGCGCTTTTCGGCGCCATCGCCTGGAACCTCCTGACATGGTACCTGGGGTTGCCATCTTCGTCCTCTCATGCGCTCATCGGTGGGTTGATAGGCGCGACCCTTGCCTATAGAGGGCCGGAAGCCCTCAAATTTTCCTCCATTTTCTATAAAGTCCTCGTGCCGCTGGCTCTTTCGCCTCTCGCAGGGTTTGTAGCGGGTTATCTGATAATGCTGGCCCTGTCATGGACCTTTTGCAACGCGCATCCCCGCAAGGTCAACAAGGCGTTTCGAAGGCTTCAGATTCTGTCGTCAGCTTTCATGGCCACCAGCCACGGCACCAACGACGCACAGAAGACCATGGGTATAATAACATTGGCGCTATTCATCGGGCACAAGATACCCGATATGACAGTGCCTTTCTGGGTCCAGCTAGCCTGCGCTTTATGCATGGCCATGGGCACAGCTACAGGTGGCTGGAAAATAATCAAAACGATGGGCCATAAGATCTTTAACCTTGAAGCGGTGCACGGGTTTTCGGCCGAGACATCGTCGGCCGGGGTGATCGCTGTTGCGTCATTCTTAGGAGCCCCTATCAGCACCACCCATGTCATCTCGGCAGCGATTCTGGGTGTTGGTTCGTCTAAGCGATTGTCGGCCGTGCGCTGGGGAATCGTCGGGCAAATGGTCACCGCTTGGATTCTGACCATACCGGCGGCGGGCCTGATCGCAGCAGTCTGTTTCAAACTGTTTTGGTGCATGGGCCTGGTGGATTGAAGTGAGAGAAAGTTAGGCCGGTGCCCAATTTGTATCTTTCGGCGTCTCTCAGTTTGGCATCGTTTTAAGGTCCCTGGGTTTCCTTGGATCTACAGCAGGGGAGCTTATCCTTTACCTCATCGTAGCTAAGATATGCGGCCATCAATCCGCAGAGTAGCAGGATAAAGGGAATCCCGCCTGCGATAAATGTGAAAACAGCATGATGCCAGATAATGATGCCCAGAAGGCCGAGGAATGCCGCTGCGACACCGCCGACAAAAACCTTCATATTCTTCCTCCTTCAAATGGTTCGAGATCGGGTACAAAAACCTGAATAATGTATAAACTTAACCACCGACAAATCCCGAAGAGGCTTTCGGAATCAGATTCCACCCGAAAAAGCATTTGGAACGTGCAGAATCTATAAAATATAAATATCCTAACCAAAACACGCAACCGGTAATAATGAACGTTGAATGAATACGATTAAAGGCACGAGGTACCGCATGTATTCGAAAAACATTGCATTCATACGCTAACCTACTTAAATGAATGGTGATCTGAATATCGACGTCCTCATTTACTTTACGCAAAAGGATTCGCCAATGACAAAAAAACTTATCGAAATCGCATCAGAAATAGTCCAGACATAAGGTTCCCGCACTGCCATGTCTGGCGCCGATATTACTGCATCTCTTCGGCAGGTTTTCAGCACTCTCTATGAACTACATGTTAGGTGCCATTGCCAAGGACTGTGGCCTGGATGGGGGTGAGATTCAATTAAAGGATCTTCCCGGCTATGGCGGTACAATGAAGGTGGACGAGGTCGGAAAACTGTTCAGCGGCTTAAAGTCAAATTGGGGAAAGCCACCGGTGCCGGGCGCAGAAAACGTTGACCATGATTTAGCCATTATGAACGCAAGACATAGCGAAACGGGCCGACATGCGACACATCGCTGCATCATAGCCCAGCCCGTCCATTGGTTTGAGTGAGAGCTATCTATTAACGTTCGGCTTCAGGCGAGTGCCTTAACCAAGCACAAAACTCCGACTTTGACAACTGGTTGTTTTTACTCTTATTGGCCTCTAGAAAAGCACTATCCGCGCCACCGATAGGAGCATTACCCATAGTATTTTGCTCTTTATGCCCCGAGTTGGCCCAATACTGTTGGAAATCAGTCAGATTCATGAATTCTTTGCCGCTGGCATATTCCGCGAAGAGTTCATCACAGCTAGATCGTGCTCCTCCTTGGGCATAAGCGGAAACACTTCCAAGCACCACAAATGACAAAACGGCGAAAATGGTCAAAAACGATCTTAAAGTACTCACTACTCTTTCTCCTTTCCTCAAAAAAGGCTCGACGATCTGACAAACAGTCTATTAATGCAGACCCGACCAATCGCCTTGCAGGCCACTTCCTTCATACTGCAAAGCCAACTTCCAATAGTACAGCATTTCTCTCAAGACATCGCTTCAGTGGAACTGGTCTACTTTTTGTGACAATGATTTTGCGGAAAGTTGCCCATAGATTAAGCATATGCGAACCTGGATGCAAGACGGCCACAAAAAAACACGAAGCCCAATCGACATCACGTATCCAGATTTATGGGGCTGGTCGCTCTTCTCGACGGCTCACAGGTGGATGATGGCGCTGCATGGGAGATCGGATATTCTTACGCCTGAAAATCACCCAAACAGAAAATCATCGGCATCAGGACCGATTTCCGGCGAGAGGCGCCGTAGCGAATTTGATGATTGAGGGAGCGTGTGATTTGATCGTGCGGTCGAAAGAGAAGTTTTGGGAGACCATCATAGACTCACTTGGAGTATAGGTTTGGTCCCCCCTTTTTAGAAAATATTGATTGCGCTACTCTGCTTTGCATTCTACAAAAGCGGCAACGATTTCGGAGCTTGGCTGAAAGAGAATAACGTTGCCTTGGCATCGACAAAATAGAAGGTGATAAAGGTCTCGTCATCCGCTCCTTTGGGATAAATCTGCAGAAGATGGGGAGACTCATCGAAAGCCTGGGCCTTCGCCTCTCTGCTGCCATCAAAGGCAACCTTGCCACGTATTCTCAGCCAGGTGTCGCCAGGCCCTTTGTCTGATATCTCGATCTCTGCGCTCGCAACTAATTGCCTGTAGACATCCTTGGTTGTGTTCGTACAGAAATAGAGTAAATTATTCCTTTTCATGACAAAACCGAACGGGCGGACTCTTCCTTTGCCTTCGTCTACGGTAGCGAGGTGAAAAACGGAATTGGCTTTTAAGTATTCATAGGCAGTTTTCAATATTATCCTCCTTATAATCGGTTCTTCCTGCGCCTCTTTTCCAGCACAGAGCATGTGCTTTTTCTTATGATACATAATGCTTAGGATTCATTACGCAAGCAGCATCGAGACGAACACGATCAGCAAACCGGCAAAAAGGACCATGCAAGATGGGCTATGACGGAGAGGCAATATCGGTGAAGGCAGCTAAAATTGGCTAACGCAGATTGTAAAGTCATGGAACACAGCGCTATGGAGGAATTATCATGCCCTTTGTAAACATCAAAATCACAAAAGAGGGTGCCACTTCAGATCAAAAAGCCCTGCTTATCAAGGGAGTTACACAGCTTTTGGTTGATGTCCTTGGGAAGAATCCACAGACAACGGTTGTCGTGATCGAGGAGGTTGAAACCGACAACTGGGGGATTGGTGGGGAAACGGTTACCGTCAGGAAAAAGAAAGCTCTTTAAGCTGAGCGTGAGGAGTTCCATAAGAATGCGAGAGCAATGTTCAGCCCAGATGAGAAAGCTGTAGTGAATGTAATGATCGAGGGAGCGTGTGGGCAGATTGTGTGGAGCAGGGAGGAGTTGATAGAAACGATTTCCCAGTTTTTTAATGCGCCGATATTGAATTTACTCCACAGGCCACAGAGCCTGCTATCACGTAGTGGCTCTCCTTCCGGTTGGCATTAGAAAAGCGAGGGGAATGGCGAAGAGCAGGATGAGACCGAAGAAGGTGAAGACAATCCTGAAGCCTGTGGCGAAGTTGGAGCTCAAATGGAGGACGATGGTGATCTGGGAAATCCCCAAGGCTCCTCCGATGGTGCGAAACATACCGCGCAGCCCGACAATGGTAGCCACCCTGTGGGGCATCAGCTCGATACAGGCGTTATTGGCAGCGGGCAAGGCGATGCCCACGCCGATTCCGGTGAGCAGTAGGATAAAGGAGAGCATCCCTGCCACCCCCAGCCGCGCGCTCATTATGGTGGGTAAATGCTGACTCTCCCCGATTAGTATTGTTGAGACGGCGATGGCGGCCAATCCGAGCACGATGGGCCGCCTGTATCCCCACCTCGTCAGAAAGATGGCCGTCACGGCAGAGGCAGGAATCATGCCGAAAGACCGAGGGGTCAGTATTATGCCGCTCATCAAAGTCGAGAGCCCGTGTACTGTCGTTGCATAAAGGGGCACGAATGCAAAAACTCCGAAGACCGCGGCCCCTATGATCACGTTAAGGAGGTTTGCCGCGAGAAAGGGTACCGACCTCAACAGCGCGATGTCGAGAAACGGATCGACCTCTTTTTTCTCGTGATAAAAAAACAAGAGCAACATGGTGATGCTGAGAAACACCGAGGCTACAGCGATAAAGAGGTATCCTGCCGAGAAACTCTCACTCACGAGATTGAGGCCGAACATGAGAAAAATGACGCCCGCACCCATGAACGCGGCCCCCCGGTAGTCTATGCGCTGCTGCGATGAGATGCGGGAACCCTTCAGGAGCAGGAGGGTCAAGACGATCAGGACCATGCCGGTCGGCAGATTGACGTAAAAGATAAACCTCCACGAATAGTTGCTCACAATCCAACCGCCAATGTTCGGTCCGATTATACCCCCTATAGGGAATATACTCGTGAAGAGACCTATGGCCCTTTCCCGATTCCCCTGGAATTGATCGCTCACGATACCTGATGCAGTCGGAAGGAAGGCCGCGCCTCCAACGCCTTGGAGAAATCTGAATAGTATCAGGCTGTAAATGTTCGGTGAGAGGCCGCAGGCGAGGGAACTCCCGGTGAAAAGCATGAGAGAAAAAAGAAAGATCCTCTTGTAGCCAAAGCTGTCGCTCAGCTTTCCCATGAGAGGCATGGCCACGGCGACTGCGATTAAATAGATAGAGATGGTCCACGCTGCCCAGAGGACACTCGTGTGGAAATCTCTGATGAAGCTTGGGAAGGCGACGGCGACGACCGTTGTGTCGATAGAGTACATGAGAAGGCCAAGTGCCACCGTGACAAAAATCAGATAAGGACGCATATATCGGCCTCATGCGAATGGATACAAGCTTTTCGATATTCCGGCGGACGGATGCCGGTTTCCACTTCCAGCCAGGCAACAGCGGATGGGAAGTCTATAGCACCTTCCTTCTGGGCTCCCACCATTTAGCTCGAAGAGGGTGTCTATGATCTGGGCTGATTCTTTATTCGCGAAAATGTTCTGGGCGAAGAGTTCTTCGACAATGTGGGCTTTGGTGAAAGTCATGTATTGCTCCAGAAACTTGAATATGGGCAGTTTGCAGGACGAAGGATGATATACCGCACCGGTTGCCCAGACGCAAGGATAGAGCAGTCAGGTATGGAATGCTTCCATGCAAAGCTCCCAGGGAAACTTGCTCAATTAGTGTCCAGATTGTCGAGTGATTAAACGTGGAAGCAAGAAAATAATGTTGGATCGATCAGGTGAGCATCTTTAGGTCGTGTGCGTCAAGTTCTACAAATTCGATCATATTATATCTTTTTGACCCTTGGTTCAGACAAATTAAGAAGGGGCATCCGGAAGTGGCGGGATACCCCTTGTGTATCGGGCGTGTATCAGTGTTCTGAACACGCTGTTTTATAATAAAGAAAACAGTTAGTTAGATAGGCGGGAGAGGATTTGAACCTCCGACCTCGCCAGCAAACATAGACGGGGCGCGGTGCGCTTTGAACGTGCACCGATTCTGCACCAAAAGTGCAGAACGTATGGAGGATTCTTAAGTTCTGGAACTGAGTTGTCACTAAAGTGCGGGCGGTCATCTTCCGATTATGCTTTGATACGTATTATTAGGTTGTTACTTATCGGAAGAAGGACAGATATGAAACGTATTCCCTCCGGCTTCATTTTGACCCTTGTTGGATTCTGCGTAGTTGTTTATCTCTGGAAAATTNNCTGATCTGGCGTGAAGATATAGCTCAAGCTGCTCGACTACACAGTAGCAGTATGGGCAGTCGGGAATTCTTCAGCCATGATGATCCTGTTGAAGGAGATCTCACACAAAGATTAGCAAGAATGGGTGCAAACCAATGGACCTTGTGTGGAGAGAATATCCTGAAGGAAAGTGAGTCTTATAATCCAGTGCAGCAAGCCGTTGAAGGCTGGATGAACAGCCCGCACCACCGCGAAAACATCCTGAATCCTGCATTTACTCACACTGGGATCGGCGCTGCCTTCGGACGCGATCATTTCGTGTATCTTACTCAAGATTTTATGCGTCCCAGATAAACTTCGATACGGTGCGTGATTCCCATTCGATTGAGAATTGCGGGAGTTGAACCCGCGTCCTCAGTTGCGTGAAAAGAGATTGTTTGAATCAGTTACGCCAATCGTTCGTCATTTTGTCCAGCTTCCAGACTTTTTCACAGGGCGCAAACCCGCGCCAATCCTCAAGTGTGGTTTTGCAATATGGACAAAAGACGCTCTTTTGTGTGCGGGGTCAGGGTCAGTTTGCGCCAGCAATTCGCGGACAACACGGGGTAGTGTTCCCTTCGGCAACGCATGGATGGTGGTCAGAACATCATTTTGCGAATTATCCTGGCTAATATTATCCCTCCAAACCAGAAGCCAATTGACCAAATATTCATAGCAACCCTCCAATCCATCCAACGCTTGATGTATCCCTGAAAAAAGACTGGCACCACGAAGAGGACCGTTGGCAGCATGGCAACCATGGTAGGAAGAAAATTGCGCCAGAAGGGCACTTTGATCCGCCAAATATCTCTTGCGCGAACTCCCTGCAGTGATGGAAAATTACTGCCGAGGAGCTTTGATAGGACTTCTTCGATCTTATAAAATAACAACCATGTTACCGTCCCGAAGACAAGGCTCGATAGAAAGATAATGCTCGACGGCAAGGTCAAATAGCTTTGCATTATTGAACTCTACCTCATCATAGACAGCAATTTACGGACAGCCCAGCTTGGTTAAGCCCCTTTGCCTCGTTGTAGTAAACGCGATACGGTGGACGGGTGGACGTTAAACAGCCTTGCAGCGTCCGCCGCCGTCTTATGACCGGAACCCACCAACTGCACAATTTCCTCTTGCTGATGCGTCTTGAGTTTCGGATGGCGTCCGCCAACACGGCCTTGCTTGCGGGCGGCATCAAGGCCGTTGAGCGTGCGCTCGCGCAGCATCGCCCGCTCGAACTCCGCGAATGTTCCGACGATCTGCATCATCATGCGGCCACCTGGCGACGTGGTGTCGATTACTTCGGTTAGGCTCCGGAAACCGGCTCCTGCTTGGGCAATCCTTTCCATCAGGGTCAGCACGTCCTTGAGAGAACGCGACAGGCGGTCGAGCTTCCAGATCACCAGCACATCGCCCTTGCGCAGTTGTTCCAACAGCCGATGTAGCTCCGGCCTGTCCCAGCGCCCCCCTGAAACCTTTTCCTGAAAAATCCGTTCGCACCCGGCATCCTGCAGTGCGGCGATTTGTGTCGCCGCGTCCTGATCCTGGGTGGAAACACGCGCGTACCCGATATGCATGACCTCTCCCGTTGCATAAACCTGTTGCTAGTGTGTATTATTTTGCAATACCTTTTTGCAATATGCAACGCCTTAATTTCCCGTAAACCGACAATCGTTGCGTAAACGTTCGTTTGTGCAACGAGGGAGAACCCACCATGAGCCATGCCGCTCCTTCCTCATCACCGGCGCAAGACCTGCGCGTTCAGGCCGTGCTGGACTTGCTGCGGGGCGATCCCGCCGCACAAGTATCCGCGCGTTATGGGATTGGCCGAAGCACCTTATACAAGTTTCGACGCAGGGCGCTTGCAGCCATCCGCGATGCCCTAAGCGATCAACCGCGCGGCCCGAAGCGTCCGCACAACTATGTAAGTGATGTCGTAGAACAGAAAACGATCTCTCTTTGTGAACTCCATCCAACCCTTAGTTCCTATCGAGTTGCGGAGCGGCTTGGCTGCAAAGCCCCAAGCCCCCGCACGATTCAGCGGATTAGAAAGCGCCATCATTTGAGGCGGTTTCCTAAACGCCAACGGCCGCTTAACCCTGCGCGAAAACTCACTTTGCGTGCCGATAGAGAAGTTCGTAATCTCCTGCACGAAAAACCCTATCTCGGCCCGGATCGTTTGGCGTGGGATTTGTTGAACAGCAAAGGAATCCGCGTAAGCCCTTCCACGTTCAGACGCCGCAAGAAAAAATGGGATGGCCTGGTCAAGCTGTTCGCCCCGCCCGCGCCTGCGTGGCGGTTCTATGAGCGCAAACATCCTCACAGCCTTTGGCATGGGGATTTTCTGGAAAAGGTAACGCTTTCCGACACCGGCCAAACGGCCTATCATCTGGCGCTCATGGATGACTATTCGCGCGGCTATGTGTTTTGCGATCTCTTTTTAAACCCGGACATCCGCACCACGATCCGCGCACTCATCGCCGCCATGCGCCAGTGGCAAGTCATTCCGAAGGCGATCATCTTTGACAACGGTTCCGCCTTCAAGGGAAATCTTCTTTCTGTGTTTTGCGAACGGGCGGGAATCCGGCTGATCCACACGGCGGTGAACCACCCACAAACTAACGGCAAGCTCGAAAGGGCGTTCCGCGACGATATGCGCGACTATTACAAGCAGCATACGCCGTGGCTATTTGAACCTTTGCGCCGCGAGTTGCCCACCTACGTTCATTATCGGAACTATGTTCGGGGACATAGCGCCCTGGGCGGCAAACCCTCGATCACCAGGCTCAACGAAGAACATTCCCGCGCCGCGTGTTCCGATGTGCTCGATCATCTCGAAAGCTTTGCCAGTTACGAAATAGGGCGCCGCACTTTATCGGCTGCCGGAAGCTTCCGGATGTTCAACCGCGAAGCCTATGTGGGCGCAATGCTTGCCAACACGGAAGCCATTTTCTTTGAGAGTTTAGAGGGATTGGAAGCACGGGTGGACGGCCAGTCTATTGCCATTTTGCGGGACTATCGAGCCTATAGGCATTTGTCGTGGTACGAACTGGGAAAGCTTCCTCCGGTCCTGAATTTTGAACCTTGCGGGAGTCCGCGAATTGCTGTCGCAAATTAACCCTGACCGCACACACAAAAGACGCTCTTTTGTCCAGTTATTAAGTTCAAAGCAATTTTTAATGGGAGATAGGCCACAGGCAAAATTATGCTACATATTATTGACAACGGAATTCACAACTCCGTTTTGATATGAGACATTATTTTTACGGAGTCAGTCGCTCCTCCCCTTTTTGCCAATTCGAAACCCAGCGCTATTTGTTCCCCCGTCCGTGTACATACATGTCTCAAGTCTGTAAAATCCGTAAAGATAAGTTATCCACAGGCTATTTCCTAAAAATTATCAACTTGGTAGTTCCATCATATGAGACATATTCCCATCCATCACTGGCGGCTTCATTAAGTTTATTTTGTACCGCCTTTTCATATTCAGATGGAGACGTGTATGCTGCGCCCTGTACAAGTGCCTTATATTGATATTTTTGCGCCGATTTGACAGATTGTACTGGCATAAAAAGATTAAGAGCTAGTAAAATGATAATTGCCAGTACTCCTATTTTTATGAACCAGTGTGTCATATTATTCCTCCTTTTAGAGATATCAAATAAAGGTTACCTAAATACAAACTTGCAAATCTTTTTCATTATTTCCTCCTCTTAAGTTGATTTGAACCCTAGATAATCTACAAAACACGTTCTATCCTTTTCTTATAAGGAAGTATTTTGGAAGTAATTAAATCTTTCATCGACCTGAATATGGCATCACTCAGAATAGGGCGTACTGCCTCTATATATGTATTTCCAATTATAGTATGCCAATATGTAGTTATTCCCGTATCTATTTCAGATGGCCTAAAGTCTCGCTCAAGCTCCCAAATGCGAACTAATAAAATCATTGGAGATTGTTTAGCATTAAACTTCTTGTCTAAGAAGCGATTGTGTGGGGCGATTGGTTCCCATATATCAAATATTCCAGAGGTACAAAGATCTTTCAACATTTTCATATCAACTTTGTTGTTGACATCTACTTCGTTAAGGTAAAAAATCGTATCAAGCATCGCTATATATTTCAATTTATGTATATAGGGTGAATCATTTAGGTTTTTTCCCACTACGCTCATAGGATAATCTCGTAATGACCTGTCTCCCTTATGGCGTGTGATTAGTTTTGGAAACCGACGAAAATCATTCTGCATGGCTGTAGCTCTACCTGTAGCTGCAAAGATAGAGACATGCCTGTGTATTCCTAGGTTATCTTTGTAACCTTCTATCATGGCTTGTGCGTTTACTTTCTCAACATGTAAGGATGTTTGAGCCAATTCCACTTTCATTATTAATTTTTCCTCCATTGTTGAGCGACTGCTGAAATGATGGCCGGAAAGCTTAATTTCAAGAATATGGACAGAGTACAACAAACTGTCCAGTTTTGCCCGTTGTTTTTACTAGCTTTTTTGGTCCCTGGCAATTTTGACAATTTACAGCATTCTCCCTTGATAACGCAAAAGGTATTGTGGAATTTTGTGTCTCAATTCGGCCCGTAGGGTCGGAGCCGGTCCTCAATGCAAATTTGTTGCGGAGCGTGGGCGTTGCTGAGGCGGGTGTCGTGCGCTTTCGTGTGCATCCGGGATTAGAAGACTCACTTCGGCCCGCGAGTGAGGCGAACGAGCAAGCGGGCCGAAGATGTGAGTCGCCAGGGCGTGAGTGAAAATCGTGGTGATTAACATTTGCGGTCAGCAATGCGGACGTGCCGTTTCTGTTCGGCGCATTCGGTCAGTCTCTAGATTCTGAGCTGAGTACCCTTCATCCAATGCTTTTGATGCAGAGTGTGCAAGGCTAATGCCGGGGATGTGCTCACAGGGGAAAGTAGAGGCATTAACCGGCATGGCCTTGCATACGGAGCGTACCTTATTGCTTCTCAAAGGGCTTTCGGGTGGTGTGTCTCTTCAGTCCCTGAGTTCCTCGCCTCGTACCCTTCACAGTGAGTCGAGGGTATGAGGCGGGGAACTCAGGGGTGAGGTGCCACGGTTCGAGATGCCCGAATAGTGAATATTTACTGCATAGTGCAATGCAGAGCTTGGGAGTTGTGGCGTGCATGATGGTTCGGATTGTGAGGCTGGGATGCTTCAAAAAAACGCTTGACACAATCAATGATTCACTGGTATCAGTTGCGTGAAAGTATGAATGGAATGAAGTTAACCTACATTCGAGGAATACTATGAGCAAGAATGAAGTGCCGCCTGACAGCAGGAGAGTCACTATCTGGTTGTCTGAGGATCTGATCTCTCGCGCAGACAAGTTAGCCGAAAGAGCAGAAATTGACAGGGGCCGGCTTTTGAGAAACATAATTGAGGTTGGAGTCGATGGTCTGGAGAAAACTGGGAAGGTTGGAATACTTCAGATCTCGTTACTCTTGAGAGACATGGGAGACGCGATAGGACAGTGGGTGGAAAGCATAAAACGTGATGGTTTAAAGAAGTTCTGGTCTTAGGCGCGTTAAATAGAAAAAGCCGCGAGCTAGCAACTGTTTGGCGACAGGGCTGACTAGCTCACGGCTCACAGATGTACCCGAGTCCAACGAGGGACAGGGGCAACACTTCATATTAAATTGGAGTGTTCGCCGGGTCAAGTTCTATGCTGGCGATAGCTGAGGATAAATTATCCTCCCTTTGCCGTCATTTGACTTTTAGCCTCTCTGGATCGGGAATCATGCGCGATCTGGAGGGGTTTTTTTATGGCGTACTTAATGGAAGAGCAGGCGCGCGGGAGCGCCCACCCCCCAGGCGGGCAAGCTCGAGCGCTAGGGGCATCGAGTGAGACGGTCGCTTCTCTTGGTATACATCACGAGTTAGCTGTACCCCTGGAGAGCGCGAAGCATGTTCTATGGCGGCTTCGGCGCTATCGTCTGCAATCATATGCAAGAGAAATCATGAGCTTTCAAATGCGAGGTCCCGGACTCGAACATAGGGTTGCGTATTGTCTTCGGGCCATTGCTCCAAAACACCAAACGGTTCAGATTTGGAAAAAGCAGGATCAAGCCCGCTATAAAGGCTTGATGGTCTGCGGCTCGATTTGGGTCTGTCCGGTTTGTGCGGCCAGGATCTCAGATTTTCGCCGGCAGCATCTGACAAAAGCTGTAGATGATTGGACCAGGGCAGGCGGCATGATCTTGATGTTAAGCCAAACGGCGCCTCATCATAGAAACGATCCGTTGAAAGACCTCCTTCTGAAATTTAGTAAGGGCCGGGTGCTTATGCACAATAGGAAAGCTTGGAGGACCTGGGTCGAAAGAAACGGTTTGGTGGGGTCGGTAAGAGCCCTGGAGGTGAACTATGGAATCATGAACGGATGGCACATTCACATTCATGAGCTTTTATTTTTCAAGAATGGATTTCATCCGGATCGTTTCCATGTACACGCTGATCTCTATTATCAATGGGAAAATGCTTGTCACTCCGTGGGCCTGGAAGCACCTACGTTTCATCGCGGTATAAACGTCCAGGATGCCCGTTTTGCGGCGGGATATGCTGCAAAGTGGGGTATCGAATCGGAAATCACAAAAAGCCACGTCAAGCACGCCAAAGGGGGGAATTTCGGACCTTTCGACATGCTTGAGGAATACGGCCAGGGCACGAAAAATTTTGATCGGCTCTTCAGGGAATATGAGGGGGCTTTTCGTGGGAAAAAGCAACTTCAGTGGTCGCATGATTTGTGGAAGCTGCTTCATCCTTGCGGGGAAAAAGAAAAATCAGATCAAGAGGTAGCTGAAAAGATCGAGGATAATGCCGTTTTCCTTGGATCTCTCGACCGTAAGCAGTGGGCCCGGGTTGTCGCGGCTGAAAAAAGAGGTGAGCTCCTGGAAGTTGCGTCCGTTAGGGGATGGAATGGGGTTCTAGAATTAATTGGAAACCTTTTCTGAATGGAGATGAGAAATGAAAAGAGAAGAGCAATTCACCCTGATTTGTTTGATGCATTTCCCATGTTTGGGTTCTGCAGGATCGCAAAAGCAATTCGACAAGATGGTAAAAACGCTTTCTTGCACTGTGTGTGATGATAAGAACGCGGGAGAGTGTACGGGGCGGGGCCTGAAAGGGGTAAAGGTCATGGATTGCATGAACGAGAAACTCAATGATGGGGAGTTTGGCATTATCGGGAACGGTAAAATTTTCGGATAGGGGCTAACTCTCCGAGTTTCTTTTTATATTCATCATTAGCTCAGCGACACTTTAGGGTGGTATCCTCAGTGGACGTTTGCTCGCCAACATACACATGCGGTAAGATGCCTTCTGTCCGGGCAACAGAAAGGGAGGCGTGTATGTTGGGAGGCATTTACTCTAGCGAAAGATGCGAGCTGTGCGGGGTCAGAATGGAAGATAACGGGAAAGATGCCGTTTGCTGTCCGAACCCGAAGCATAAGAAACAGAGGGCAACTAACGTATTCGTTAAATTTCCGGGGGTCTTCAAGCGGTTCAAGGATTATGAGAAGGCATTTCAATTTCTTCACGGCGTCCGATTCAAAACGACTGAAGGGACTTTCGACGAACGGGACTACAAAAAGTCGAATCCGCTAGGCTTCGACAATCTGGCCGAAAAATACCTTGAGATCAAAAAGGAAACAGTGAAGGCCGGGTCATTCACTCATATCAAAAGAGACATCGAGAAGGCCTCGGTGTATTTCGGATCGGCTAATATAAAGGAAATCGGCTACGGAGAAATTGAGGATTTCATACTGCTTCAAAAGGGGATTGCGAGTAAGACTCGGCATAATATCAAGGCAAACATCCATGCCTTCTTCACCTGGTTGGTCAAAAGAAGAGTGCTTCCTAAAGACCAAATGCCCGACTTCCCGGAAGTGAAATTCGAGCTTTCCTGGCGGAAGACGATTACGACCGAAGTGCAGGATTCAATACTCGAAGAGATCAAGCGCATTTGTTGGAACAAAAATCCACGAATTTATATCGCTATCAAGTGGGCCGCTACATACATCATGCTGCGACCTGGAGAGCTTCGGGGGATTTTGGAAGAGGATATCGACCTTGAGCGGGGGGTTGTCTTCGTCAAAAAGCATAAGACCGACCGGCAAACATCAAAAATAAAATGCTTTCCTCTCAATCGGGATGATCTGGAGTTGGTAAAATCACTGTCAAGGGGATTTCCCAAAATGCCTTTCTTCCGTCGTGATCGCGGAGGCGGCGGGAAGTCGGCAGGCACACCATTCGGTAAGCACATTCTTTATGACTACTGGAAGCAAGCATGCAAAAACGTCGGTATTGAGGGAATTGACCTGTACGGTGGGACGCGACATAGTAGTGCAACCGATTTGAGGCGGAAAGGTCTTACTCCAGAAGCGATACAGAACCTTACGGGGCATGACACAAGTCAAGCATTTCGGAGGTATTACCAGGTAGATTTAGACGAGTTGCGGGAAGGCTATGAACTGGTACGCCAGGCGAAGACCTCTGCACCAATTTTGCACCTCCAAAATAGGAAAGCCGACCCATGAAGATCGGCTTCCAGTGCCACTTTACAAATAGGCGGGAGAGGATTTGAACCTCCGACCTCCACCGTGTGAGGATGGCACTCTCACCGCTGAGTTACCCGCCCCCAAGCTCCCGCAAACCACTCTTGCGGGATAATGTTCTATCGCCATTCTTTATATCCGATACCTTTGCCTAACGCAATAAAAAGCAGTCGCCAGTGGACAGTGGTCAGTGGTCAGAAAAAACAACTGTTGAGCAGCCTGCATGAATCCGCTTCGATCCCAAGAAGCTCACGGATCGTTTCTACGGTTCCTCCACGGCAAAGATGCCACCAACCGCCGATATAGACGGGCCGCTCGGGGCTGAATCTTTGGAGGGCGGACGTTATTTGAGACGCCATATGTTTTTCCCTCTCCTGCCAGAACAGGGGATCGGATGATGGCGTTTCAGGCAGTGAAGGCCCTCCTGCGATTCTTTTTGAGGCCCGGGCATACAGGGAGGAAACAGTCGGCCCGGCGCTATCGAGTCCCAGGAGTCGCTCGATATTTTCGGCTGAAATCATTTCCGGCCATGTCTCGATCCATTTGCGGCTAAACTCGGAGTAGTCCGCCGCAATAACGTGTCCCCGGGTTTTTTTCGCGTATGCCGCAGAGGCCCTGTACTCGTAGGGAATGCTTATCTGGCGAAGAATCGCACAAAT
This sequence comes from Syntrophobacter sp. SbD1, assembly GCA_900290365.1. Taxonomy (GTDB): domain Bacteria; phylum Desulfobacterota; class Syntrophobacteria; order Syntrophobacterales; family Syntrophobacteraceae; genus SbD1. Next base: position 17,155 of record OMOE01000096.1, read on the forward strand.
TTGCGCGTGTTTCATCGCGAAGCCGAAATCAATGTTGAGTTTTTGAGACACCATTTGAACGCGTTTGAGAAACAGCTTTCGAAGTTCGGTTGAGCGTTCTTTTCGGAATTTCAGGGCAAAGGGGCTGATTTCCACCAAAATGAGGTCCGGTCTGTGATCCTCAAGGAAAACGCTGGTCTTGGAAAAACCTTTTGGGTCATGGTGAACCGTCCCCAGCAGTATCAGTCCTGAACTAATTCGGGGAAAAGGCAATTTAACTCCTGGAAATGATTTATATTCAGCTCAGCCTTCAAAGAGGGGTTCTTGTAGCTGACGAAATGAATGCCGGTTGCCAGTGCCAGGGCCTCGTCCACCCTTGAATCGCCTATATAGAGGACATGCTCCGGCCCGACCTTGAAAGCGGCGAATATTTTCTCCATTATTTCGGGATGAGGCTTGGGGTTGCGAACGTCGGAGGCTGACACGACCAGGTCGAAATACTCTCTCAGGTTGTATTGCTTCAGTAGTTCCAGGGTAGAAACCGTGCGGTTTGTCGCCAGCGCGGTCTGAAAATTCTTATTGGCAAGTTTTAGAAAAGGGACCAAGCCGGGTTCACAGGTCAGGTAGTTGTTGAAAGGGCCAAAGTCGATAGTTTTTAAATACTCGAAGGCCCGGTCGAAATCCTCGCCCTGCCCCCCGGTCAAATAGATCAGCGACTCGCGAACAGGGTGCATATGTATGAATTCGTACTGGTCCTCCGTGACCGGGGGACCACTGATGATCTTCATGATATGAGTATAGAATTGGATATTGGCCTCTCGTGAATCGAAAAGGACCCCGTCGCAATCCAGTGCGATTACCTTGAGGTTGCCGACTTTGGCCAGAAATGTTTTCCCTGCTCCGTTGCTCTTTTCTTTTTTCATTTTATCGCGATCCGTAGCGGACCTCCGTTTCTTTTATTATGATTAAATAATTGCCGCAGGCTGCTTTTCATACTAATAAGGGGAGTATGAGGATTCTGGAATGAAAAATCAATTCGATTATCTTGTAATCGGCAGCGGCATTGCCGGTCTAACTTTCGCCCTGAAAGCGGCTCGGAGCGGATCGGTAGCAATTGTAACAAAAAAAGACAGGCTTGAAACCAACACTAATTACGCGCAGGGCGGAATAGCCTGTGTTGTGGGGCAGGACGATTCATTCGATCTCCACGTCCAGGACACCTTGGAGGCGGGAGACGGACTGTGTCATCCCGAGGTGGTGGATTTTGTCGTAAAAACCGGCCCGGACCGGATCGGGGACCTTCTGGCGCTGGGTGTCGCGTTCAACCGGGGGGCTGAGCCGAACTCATTCGACCTGGGAAGAGAAGGCGGGCACAGCCGAAATCGGATTCTCCATGCCCAGGATATGACCGGCAGGGCTGTTGAAAAGGTTCTGATTGCCGCCGCGGAATCGGACCCCAATATCGTTATCTTCGAAAACCATATGGTTCTGGACCTGATAGTCCAGCAGCAATCGATGAAAGCCGGTTCTCTGGATCTTTACCAGAAGGACATATGCCGTGGCGCATACATTCTCGATATAGCCGGAGAACAGATTCATACTTTTGTGGCAAACTCCGTTCTTCTTTGCACCGGGGGGGCGGGCAAGGTCTATCTCTACACAAGCAATCCCGACGTAGCAACAGGGGACGGGCTGGCCATAGCATACCGGGCAGGGGCCAGGCTGGCGAACCTGGAATTCGTTCAGTTTCATCCCACCTGTCTCTATCATCCGACGGCCAAAAACTTCCTGATCTCCGAGGCGGTCCGGGGCGAGGGAGGCAGGCTGATCGACCGCCGGGGCCGGGCCTTTATGGAGAAATATCATCCTCTCGGGGATCTGGCGTTTCGCGATATTGTGGCTCGCGCGATAGACACGGAAATGAAGAGGACCGGAGACGATTGTGTTTTCCTGGACATCAGCCACAAGGGCGGTGAATTCCTCAAAGAGCGATTCCCGAACATCCTCCAGAAGTGCCTGTCCCTGGGAATCGACATCACAAAGGACCCTATCCCCGTTGTTCCGGCGGCTCATTACATGTGCGGAGGGATCATCACCAACGCAGCGGGACGCACAACGATCCAGAACCTCTATGCTATCGGTGAGTGCGCCTGCACGGGGTTGCACGGCGCAAACCGCCTTGCAAGCAATTCGCTGCTGGAAGCGATGGTTTACGCTCACGCGGCCGCTTTGGAGTGCACCGGACAAATCCAGTCCTGGCGGAGCCGTAGTCTTCCGGAAGTGCCTGACTGTTCGGAAAGAATCGCCACTCAGAATTCATCGAGCAATGAAATGGTAATGATAGCGCACAATTGGGACTTTATCAGAAGACTGATGTGGAACTACGTCGGTATCGTCAGAACTGACAAGAGGCTCGACCTGGCCCTCACCCACATAGTGCAGATAAGGGCGGAATTAAGGGAGCACATGCCCAATATTCCGCTGAACGGCGACCTTGTGGAACTTCAGGGGCTTGGCCTGGTGGCCGAGCTTATCATCAGGTGCGCAGTTCGGAGGAAGGAGAGCCGGGGACTGCACTTCAATGTGGACCATCCCGAAAAAGACGATTCCAACTGGCTCCAAGACACTGTCGTTAGGAAAAATCCAGCGGAAGAATTCATTTCAACGGTGCGGTTCAGGACAGATGAGCCGGCTTCCGGGCAGGGCCGGCCTCTTTCGTTTCTGCATCTATGACCGGTTCGGCGGAATCGTGGAACGGGGCCTCGATAAGCTTTGGAGCGTTCTGGTTCTGTTCTATCCGCATAGTGAGCATTCCGCCCATTATGCTGATTTCATAGTTCCTGTCCGCTCTGCCAAACGAGTCCTTTAGTTTGTTTAGCTGCTTTTTTGCCTTCCTGTAAATATAGACCATGCTGGCTGCGAAGAGCCCGACAATGAGCAAAAAGACCCAGCCCGGCGTGGAGATAACCTTGCCGATAAACATGATTATTCCCATGATGCCAAAAACGAACAAAACCTGAAGCCCAATGATCATGTAGAGATAATAGACGCCCTGGTCTATCGTGGGTTCGCGATCTGTCCCGCTTTTGGCCGCTGCGGGCTCGGGGCCCGGCCCTTCTTTTTTTCTATTGCTCAAGCGGCGAAACCACATATCTTCAATGTTCCCCTGGTTGTAAGAATTGCGCTCGGGTTTGTTCATCAGTTGGGGCAGCAAGCATATGCGGGATGGGATTTTGTTCCAGCATTTCTCTTTTTATTCGATATTTTTCAATCTCCATCTGATTGGTAAGCATCTGTTTTGACAGCCTGTAGCGAAGATAAATCACCCAAACGAGCAATCCTCCAACGAACATGGACACTCCCATAAAAAACCAGGGATAATTCTTTACCGCGCCAAAGAAAGAACCGGCCAGATCGCCGAGGATCGACGGAATTAACCATAAAATAAGCATGGACATGACAATCATGAACCCAACGCCCAAAATCGAGAAGTTCTTCGAAACGCTGAGGAAAGTGCTAAAACGGGTTTTGTTCAGCCCCGTGTCCTCATGAATTTCTTCTTTGGGGCCTGCTCCGTTTAAAAGGATTAGCCAGACCTGGGCCATGAAGAAGAGCATCAGGATAAGACCAAGAGGCATTCCGACGGCCAGCAGAATCCAGGCCCGGTAGTTGAACGGCACCATTTCGGATTCGAGTTGGGTAGTATAATTTTTAAGAGAACCAAAGTTGTTTTCAAACAACATTTTCTCATAGGAACTCAGGGCGGGGCCGGGACTTTCGTAAATTTTTCTCCCCTCGGAGTCCAGGATCGAAACCCTGGATTTAAGACCCGACTGGTTAAAGGTGGCAACAAAAATTCCCAGCTGAAGCAAGAGGAGCAAAATGGTCCCTATCGCCAATATTCGCTTTGGATATTTTGCGTCATCGAAAAACTCGGAAAGAGACAAACTTTTGAGCATATCCACTTCCAAAACAATTTCTTTAAAAATTTTTAGACAACCGATTCCCAAGCTAAGTCACGTGCATCCGGAAAGCTAACATTGCGTGATGCAGCGAGTCAATTAAAAACACCCTACAGCACCGGCCGGCGATATAAGACCAATGAATCCTGTTGAGCGACTAAGGAATTAGAGGTAAAAGAGGCAGGGCTGTTGATTCCCGGTGAGGGAGGGGCCCTTGTTCAAACTACTCATGCTGGAGGGTCGAGTATGCTTAAGCACGTGGTATTTTTGAAATTCAAACAGGGTGTGCCTGATTCCGCCATAGCCGAGATGGAGGATGGACTCGCGGAACTTCCGGGAATTATCCCGGAAATAGTGGAATTCCAGTCAGGAAGGGATGTGGCGCATTCCGAGAGATCTTACGATTTCGCACTGGTGTCGGCGTTTGAGAATCTTGAAGCGATGCGCCGCTATCAGGTTCATCCCGCGCATCAGAAGGTGCTGGATAAAATCAAGGGGCTTTGCAATAGTATACTTGCCGTTGACTTCGAATATGTGTTATAAGAAACATGTAAAAGCTGGTTCGATATTTTGAATTCCTCGGAGATCGGTCTTTCGCCAATGTAAGGGAAAAGCGGTTCCAAGGTAAGTTCGAAGTGCCGCAACCCCGTGCAAAAAACCTCAATAAATCGTTAGGAGTAGTTCCAATGGCGGAAGGCAAAGTGAAATGGTTCAATGACAGCAAGGGCTACGGATTTATCGAAACTGATAGTGGACACGACATCTTCGTTCACTTCAGCGCGATCGATTCATCCGGTTTTAAATCCCTGAGCGAAGGCGAACGAGTCAGTTTCGTTGAAGAAAAAGGCAATAAGGGACCTCAAGCCACTCTAGTAAAAAAGATCTAACCATATCGATCTGAGAAAGAAAGACCGGAGCCCAAAAAGCTCCGGTTTTTTTAATTATTCACGCGATGACTCCCTTTTCGGCCAACCCGCGGAGCAGAAGATGAAAATAAATAAGGCCCGCGTAATCACGCCATTTTGACATAATAATTTTGAGTTCGGCATCCGAGAGCCTCCCCTCCGGATTAAGCCATCGGTTAAGGGCAGCTCTGGCCCCGGTATCTCCCTTCGGGAACACGTTCAACCTCCCCAGTCCTCTTAAAAGAACATAATCGGCGCTCCACCTGCCTATACCACGAAATTTCACCAGCTCGGCAACAACGGATTCGTTGTCCATCTTCTCGAAATAATCAATGGACAGACCTCGCTCGATGATGGTCTGTGCGCACTCGACAAGCGCCCTGGCCTTATTGGACGACATGCCGGCCTTTTTTACCTCTTCGGCCCGGAGCCCGGCAAGACAATGGGCTGAGGGAAAAAGGTAACAGGGCCTTTGACCGCAATCGAAGACATCACCGTAAGTTAGGGCCAGACGGTTGAGAACGCTGATCCCGGCATCCAGGGAGATTTGCTGAAAGACTATGGCGTTAGCGATTGCCTCGAAGAGTGTAGGATATAGAGGCGGCTTTACTCCCCTGAATCTTTCCACAAGGGGCCCTAAATGCGGGTCTGCCTGCGCCATTGCGTAAAATCCGCCCAGGCTGACATTCAACCCTAACAAGCGGGTGATAGCCGTCCTGGCTGCCAAACCGGTTTGTGATGATGGACTCTTGCAAAAAAGACTCACCCTCAACTCGGGCCGCTCCGCAGGTCCTTCCTGTTCCACGCTCACCGTAACGATCTGCGACCCCAGGGGCATTACACGCCGGTATGTTGTTGCGTCCAGGGAATCGATCCTGTTGGCCTCTCGGCGGCGAAGGACCCATGCCGTCAGGTCCAGCCTGAATGGGGCGGGGGCGCGCAGGCTGAATTGAATGGCTTTCATGACGAATTTTTTACCCCATTATCTGCCCCCGCTTTAGCTCTTGACATCTTCATGATTGTGTGATCTCCAACTACTTACAAAATAATGAGTCTCCCGTCTCTGGCCACTATGGAAATGCCGGGCTTTCCCGGATCGTGGAAGGCACTTCCCCTAACAGGAGGTTGTAATGAGCTATCAAATCATTGACGGATGTCCGTCCACAATGGGTGATGACTACCAGTTGAACACCATTTCCATACTGAGAAGCGCTGCGAAAACCTATCCGGACGTTGAGGTTGTTTCCAGGAATAAAGACGGCAGCGTCTTTCGCTACAACTATCAACAGGTGTACGAGAGAATTCAAAAACTCGCCAATGCGCTGAGAAAACTCGGCGTGAAGCCCGGTGATCGTGTTGGCGTGATGGAATGGAATACTTACAGGCACTTTGAACTCTATTTCGCCATTTCAGGTCTGGGCGCCGTTGTTCTACAGATGAACCTGCGGCTCTCTCCCGTCGATGTCTCCTATGTGGTCAATCACAGCGAGGCCAAAATAATCGTGGTAGGGGATTCGTTAATTCCTATGATCGAGGCCATTGCCGATCAGGTTCAGACGGTTGAGGGATATGTGGTCATCACGGACGGGAAATTGGATGAAATACCGACCAGTCTCAAACCTGTATACAGTTACGAAGCGTTGCTGGAAAATGAAGAGGCCCATTACGACTGGCCGATGATTAACGAAAAGTCGGCCTACAGCGCATGTTACACCAGCGGCACAACCGGAAAACCAAAGGGCGTCTACTATTCACACCGGTGTATCTATTTGCATACCATGGCCATGGCGATGGTGATGAGCTTGAGCTTAAAGGATGTCATCCTGCAAGCTGTTCCCATGTTCCACGCGCAGGGATGGGGAGTATGGCTCGCAGCTCCTTTGGTGGGCGCCAAGCTTGTTTTTCCCGGAAGATATACCATGGATACCACCAATATATTGGTGGATCTCATGGTGACCGAGAAGGTGACCTTCAGTTGCGGTGCGCCTTCCATAATGATGCCGATGCTCGAATACATTGGGACACTGCCTGAAAAGCCCGATTTTACAGGCCTTCGAATGGTCTCCGGAGGTACGGAACCTCCGTTGTCAATGATGAGAGGGTACTGGGAGCTTGGCAAAGTAGAAATTGTGCATGCTTACGGCGCTACCGAAACCGCACCTCTTTTGTCTGTCAATCAATTCAAGCCGACCCTGAAAGGATGGTCAAAGGAGCAAGAATGGGAAAACCAGAAGAGACAGGGACTGCCTCTTGCCGGGCTCGACTGTAAAATCGTAGGTATGGACGGCAGGGAAGTACCCAGGGATGGACAGGCAGTGGGTGAATTGCTGGTGAGAGGCCCTTGGGTGGCATCCTCCTACTACAACGACTCGCGCTCGGAAGAGTGTTTTGTGGATGGTTACTGGGCCAGCGGTGATGCCGGGACGGTCGATAAAAACGGGTATATCAAGATTACCGACCGGCTAAAAGACGCAGTTAAGAGTGGTGGTGAGTGGATATCCTCCATCGATCTGGAGAACTGTATCATGTGTCACGAAGGCGTCCTGGAGGCGACAGTAATTGGTGTGCCGCACCCTAAATGGCAGGAAAAACCGCTGGCGCTGGTTGTCTTGAAAGAAGCAGCAAAAGGCGTAATCAGCAAGGAGGATTTACTCGATCGCGTACGCGACAAGTTTGCCAAATGGCAACTGCCTGAAATTATTTTTGTGAACGAAATTGCCAAAACCAGCGTCGGCAAATTTGACAAAAAGGTTATGCGCCATCAGTATAAAGACTTCTTCCATGCGGACACATTGAAACACATTTGATGGCTTTTAAAGGCGAAAAATACGAGCCGCGTTTTCTCCCCGTATGGCGTCCATTTCGAGGTCCTGCAGGCCGGACTGCTTTATTTCAGTAAAATAGCGCTTTGGAGAAAGCAGGGGATAATCGCTGCCGAAAAGAATCCTGTCGGCCCCGGCCACATCGGCTGCGACCCTGTAGATATCGTTTTTGTAGACAAAGGGGGAAGCCGCTGTATCGTAATAGATGTTTGCAAGAAGCCCCGGGGCCTGTTTTTTCAAAAGCTCGTAAAAGAACAGGCCGCCGCCCCAGTGCGCAAATATCAGTGTGGCTCCGGCGGCGGCCTTTGCCATATTATAGTATAAATCAAGACCAAACGGAGCTTTGCCCGGGTACTCATGGCCGACAGGTTCGTTCGCATGCACGAGGAGCGCGAGATCTTTTTCTCTGCATAGAGCTGCAATTTGCTTGAAATTGTCTAAAACCCGTTCCATATTGCCGCCGGCGGAGTAGATGGCGAGTTCTCCGAACCCCCGAGCCCCGTCGAGACATAAACCTTCCGCTTCTTTTCCGCAGCGATCCGAGAAAAGATTGAGACAGGCCAAGGGTAGAAGTCGGTCGGGGAACCTTGCGGCGGCCTGGAGCACATAATTATTGTGACGCGCCAGCAGTTCTGCGGTTCGCCAGGGGAACCCGAATACGACCGAGCGGTCTATCCCGTTTTCATCCATCGACTGGATAAGCATTTCAACAGATGCTATTTTCGAATCGGTCGAACCGTATAGAAGCTGGAATTCAGGTTCGTCTCGAAAAAAAAGGTCTCGCCCGCCGGCGATAGCGGGAGGGAAAATATGGGTATGGACATCTATAATCAAGTTGGAATACTCCATTGCAGGGTGGTGGGATTTTTAATTACGTTCAATGCCCGGTGACATTAACATGCAAGGGAGCAAGGCGCAAGGCGTGAGGTGTGAGGTGAGGGGGAGTCTTTCCGCTTCCTGCTTCTCGCTTTATTTCTTCCAAGGAGCTGCAATGCCGGAAAAAATAGAAACCGTTGCGCAAAGAGTTATTTTTGAGGCCGGAGAGCTTATTCGCCGGCACATTGGAAGTGTTGCCCAATCCTGGGTCCATACGAAGGGGCCTTCAGATTACGTGACCGAGATAGATAAGAAATGCGAGGGACTTATCACGGAGGCCATCCGGAAGAATTTCCCCGATCATCACATTATGGCTGAAGAAACTGACAACGATGGTTTGCAGCCGGGGTACACATGGGTAATCGACCCTGTGGACGGCACAACCAATTTTATCCACGGCTTTCCATTTGTTGCCGTCTCCATTGCAGTGTGCCTCGAAAAGGAACCGATTTTGGGGCTGGTGCTCGACCCTGTTCGAAACGAGCTGTTTTCAGCAAAAAAAGGAGGGGGGGCGTGGCTTAATGGATCGAGACTTCCCGGGCGTGAAAAAGTGGAGCTCAACCAGGCGCTGGTTGCGACCGGGTTTCCATTCAGGAGCCAGGAATACATGGATAATTACCTGATGGCTTTCAAAGCGATTTCCATGCGGGTAAGCGGAGTCAGGCGGGCCGGGGCCGCAGCGCTCGATCTGGCATATCTGGCCGCCGGACGAGTGGATGGTTTCTGGGAAATCGGGCTGAAGGCCTGGGACATAGCCGCCGGCGCCCTTCTGATCAAAGAGGCCGGCGGAACGGTCAGCGATTTCCAGGGGGAGGACAATTACCTCTTAAATGGAAACGTCGTCGGGGGCGTCCCGCTAGTCTACCCCTTTCTGCTCGATCAGGTGCAGAAATGGCTGGTCCCGGCGCTGGAAGGGCCGCATTGATCGATCAGGCCGTCTGGCCGGGAGGCGCAATACTCATGGCCATCAGTTTCTTAGTGCTTTCGAATATTACTTCCATCTTCCTCGGGGAGATGACCTTGGCGACTACGCCGATCCCGAAGCCCTGGTGCCGCAACAGTGCCCCTTCTTTATAGGCGTCGGCGATCTTGTATTCCGGGACACCCTCCCTGCTTGCATCGAGCAGAAGCTGCCGCCAGTCCTCGTCGGTTTTAGGCCTGGATATTCCTTTGTAGAGGACCGAGGGAAGCATCTCTTCTTCGTCTTCGCCTTCTTCCAGCAGAAGGTCGTCTTCGCCTGCGAAATCAAGCTCATCGGTTTGCTCGAACTCAAGTCCTGAATCGTCTTCAAAGTCGTCCATCATCGGGTCGCTTTCCATATCATCCTTGGGCATATCAAATTCCTCACGTTGTGCTGCTTATTAGACGAAGTCCCGTTTATTGGAACTCTGGTAAAAGGTCAAGACTTTTATTGTAATTCCTCCTCGGTTGCGAGTCCATATTTCAGGAGACGGTACCGGAAGGAACGAAAGGAGATCCCCAGCAGTTGGGCGGCTTTCAACTTTGTGCCGCCTGTCTGGTGCAGTGCCTGCTGGAGCAGCCGCTTTTCAATTTCTGCCATGTGCTGGTCCAGGTCGAAACGTTCAAAAGGAATTTCTGAAACTATGGAGATGGGCGCCTGTTCCTGTTCCTGTTCTTTTCGTCTGTGCATCGAAAGCGTAAGGGAATCGGGCAGGATAATCCTTGAGGATTCCATCGCCACGCCGCGTTCGATTATGTGTTCGAGTTCCCTCACATTCCCCGGGAATTCATAATTGCAGAGTATATCCAGGGCATATGTAGAGATTTTGTGGATATCTTTGCCGAAATCCTTTGTGAACTTCGACAGGAAGTGCTGGGCAAGCAAGGGGATGTCCTGACGGCGCTCTCTCAGAGGCGGAATGCGGATAGGGAGCACATTCAACCGGTAATAGAGGTCCTCGCGAAAAGTCTTGTCGATCACCATCTGTTCGAGATCGCGGTTGGTGGCCGAAATTATTCGCACATCCACCGAAATGTCTTCGGTCCCGCCGATCATTTTAATCGTCTTTTCCTGGACGAGCCTGAGGAGCTTGACCTGAAGCAGAGGGGATAGTTCTCCAATTTCATCGAGGAACAGGGTGCCCCCCTGTGCAGCTTCGACGAGCCCCTTTTTGTTGGCCGTAGCTCCGGTGAAAGCTCCCTTTTTGTAGCCGAAGAGTTCGCTTTCAACCAGGTTTTCCGGAACACCTCCACAGTTTACGGTCACTAAAGGTAGATCCCGCCTCGCGCTCCGGCGGTGGATTGCTTTGGCTACAAGCTCTTTGCCGGTGCCGCTTTCGCCGGTGACCACCACATTGCTGGCGGTTTTGGCCACGCGCTGAATACTCTCATAAATCTTGCGCATCGGAGGGCTATCTCCGATAAGGCAGCCAAAATAGAGGGGACCCTCCCCCTCCTTGTTCATTGCATGATCGTCCCCTCTGTTGCTAAGCGCATTGGAAATAACCGAAAGGATTTCTTCGTTATTGAACGGCTTGGGAAAGTAATCGTAGGCCCCTTCGTTCATCGCTTCTACGGCCAGTTCGGTGCTGGCGTAAGCAGAGATCATCATCACAATGGTTCGAGGGGAGATTGCCTTGCACTGTTTGAGGACTTCGAGCCCGTTGACGGGCTGCATCCGGATATCGGTTATAACGAGATCGAATGATTCTGCCTGGATTTTGTTGAGCGCTTCCGATCCGCTTTCAGCACATTGAACGTCGTAGCCGTGCTTTAGCAGCAGGATTTCGAGAAGCTCCCGCATGCTCCTTTCATCATCGACGACAAGAATTTTATGGGGGATTTCCTGTGGCATTCGATTATCCGGTATAAACGATCCTGCCTCCCATTAGCGTCATAACCGCTTTGCCCTGCACTTCCATGCCGGCGAACGGGCAGTTTCTGCTCTTCGATTTGAATCGATGGACATCGATTGTATATTTAACTTCAGTGTCGATAAGAGTCAAATCGGCAGGCATTCCTCTGCGCAAGGAGCCCAAAGGGATTGCAAGGATCCGGGAAGGGTTGCACGATACCTTTGCGACTGCTTCCATAGGGCTGAGGATTCCATTTCGCACGAGCCCCAAAATGAGTGGCAGGGACGATTCCAGACCAATCATGCCATTTGCTGCGTATTCGAATTCGAGGTCCTTTTCGACAGCACTGTGAGGAGCATGGTCCGAAGCGATAACATCGATGGTCCCATCGGCCAGCCCGGCCTTTACCGCCTCAACGTCCCCAGGCCTCCTCAGCGGGGGATTGACCTTGTAGACCGTGTTGAAGGTGGAGATCAGTTCATCGTCAAGCGTAAAATAATGAGGTGCTGTCTCTGCGGTGACCGGGACCCCGCGTCTTTTTGCCTCGCGTATGAGCGCCACTGAGCCGGCAGTGCTGATATGAGCCAGGTGAAGCCTGGCGCCGGTGAGTTCGGCAAGAAGCATGTCGCGGGCCACCATAATCTCTTCAGCCGCCTTCGGTATGCCTCTTAGGCCCAGCCTTGTCGATACGGGGCCCTCATTCATAAGACCTGCACAGCAAAGATCCAGGTCTTCGCAGTGACTTATGACCAGCAGTTCGAATGTCTTGGCGTAGTCGAGGGCGCGTCTCATCAGCAAGCTGCTCATCACGGGCCGGCCATCGTCGGATACTGCGACGACGCCTGCTGTCCGAAGCTCCCCGTATTCGGAAAGATTTTTGCCTTCGAGCCCCTTGCTAATGGCGCCGACGGGGAATACGCGGCAGGACCCCTCATCGCGGGCTTTTTCGAGTATGTATTGGGTTACTGCGGCGCAGTCGTTTACCGGGCGCGTATTGGGCATGCACGCAACAGAGGTGAATCCTCCCGCTGCCGCTGCCAGAGTGCCCGATGCGATGGTCTCTTTGTATTCTTCTCCCGGTTCACGAAGATGCACATGCATGTCGATCAGACCCGGAACGATCCATTTGCCGTTTGTATCGATCTGCTCGAATTGCGGTAGCCTCGAAGATCCCAGTTCGATGTTCGCGCTTATTTCGGCTATGGTTCCGTTCTCGATGAGAACGTCCATTACTGCGTCCAATCCCTGCGCCGGATCGATCACCCTGCCATTGCGCAGAATAAGATTAGCCGGATTTGATTTTGCTTCCATCATCACTCCAGTATCCGTATATATTACCTTTGCGCGAGCAAAAACAACAAGGCCATCCTGACGGCAACACCATTTGTTACCTGGTCCAGGATAACCGAATGGGGCCCGTCGGCGACTTCAGGACTTATTTCAACTCCCCGGTTCATTGGGCCGGGATGCATGATCAAGACGTCTTTTTTTGCCATCTTGAGTCTTTCGGCGTTTATGCCATACCAGGTGGAATATTCGCGCATGGAGGGGAGCATCATCTGCTGCTGCCTCTCCTTTTGAAGACGCAGAACCATTATAACGTCGGCATCGGGGATGCATTGTTCCAGGCGGTAGGACACCTCGGCCCCCATCTCTTCGATGTTTGGGGGAATTAGTGTGGCGGGGCCGCATACAACCACTTTTGACCCCATTTTCTTCAGCCCCCAGATATTGGAACGGGCCACACGGCTATGGAAAATGTCTCCGACGATAACCACGTTCAAGCCGTCGAGTCTTTTCTTTTTATCGAGAATAGTCAGCATGTCGAGCAGCGCCTGGGATGGGTGCTCGTGCATTCCGTCCCCCGCGTTGATTACCGAGGCGGTGGTATGGGCCGCGAGCATATGAGGCGCGCCGGAGGCCGAATGGCGAATTACAAAGACGTCGGGTCTCATTGCGTCGAGGTTTTTGAGAGTGTCGAGCACGGTCTCACCCTTGACTATCGAGCTGGTTGAGGCCGTTATCGAGTAAGTGTCTGCGCTAAGCCGCTTTGCAGCTATATCAAAGGAAGTGCGGGTCCTGGTGCTCGGTTCATAAAAAAGGTGAACGATAGTTTTCCCTCTCAGGGTCGGAACCTTCTTGATGGACCTCTCATTGATTTCCTTGAAAGAACGGGATAAATTGAGGATGTATTCAATTTCTGCGACCTCCAAGTCGCGAATTCCCAGAAGGTCTTTCCGCTTAAAGCCCATAAGAGTCCCTCACGAGGTCCCGCTGAACCTCTTTTCAATCATCGAGTTAAGCACGTTTAGCTGCTGTTGGGGGAAATCCCTGCGCCATGTGCCGGTTTTCTGAATTTATTAACCTATTAGTTTACCACGATCAGACCGCCGGACGGTAATTCAAAATCACCCGAACCAGAAATTTCAGATTTTAGATTTGAGATTTTAGATTGGAAGACACGAAGTTTTTCCTTGTTGCACTTTTTGATGAAATTTTTTTAATTTTAGTATTAAAATATACAAAGGGGAGCAAAAGAGAGCGAAGAGCAAAAATCGTGCATTCCGTTTTCTTCCAGTTTAGTGCTTCCCGCTGTTGTTTAAAAGTTGGTCAAACCATGCTGTTCCGCGCCGGTCGATGTTCGCCGGTTCCAACGGGACGGCATATTTTTTTCGAAAGGAGTTGGAATGCAGAGAATCCCCATCACCAAGACAGGTTATGAAAAGCTTAAAAAAGAATTGAAGCGGTTGCAAAAGGAAGAGCGCCCTTCAGTCATCAAGGCTATAGAGGAAGCTCGAGCTCACGGGGATATCTCTGAGAATGCCGAGTACGAAGCAGCCAAGGACAAACAGGGAATAATCGAGGGAAAGATCCTGGATTTGACCGATAAGGTGGGGCGCTCGGAAATACACGATCTTCCGCAGGATGTAGATGGCAGAGTCATCTTTGGCTGTGTGGTGATGGTGGAAGATCTCGAAACCGGCGAGGTTAGCTCATACCGGCTGGTTGGCCCCTATGAAGCTGATGTCCTGGAGGGAACCATATCTGTTACTTCTCCAATAGGAAAAGCCCTGATCGGCCGGGAAGAGGGCGATGAAGTAAAAGTCCAGACCCCCAAAGGAATCCGAAACATCGAAATACGCGAAATCCAGCCGTAAAAGGAACCGGAAAAAAATATCAGTGAAGCAGCCATAACCATCCGGCCGCCATCGCCAGTGTCGATAGTGTAACCGGCACGCCTATACGGGCGTGCATCTTCCATGATATATGAACGTCCAGTTTGGACGCCTGTTCCGCAACGATAATATTGGCAATGCTTCCGAAAAGCAGCAGGTTGCCCGCCAATGTGCTGGCCAGGGCCAGAGCGGGCCCCGCAGTGGAATGCGTGGCAACTGGAAGCAGCAGCATGACGGCCGGGACATTGGATACCAGGTTCGAAAGCAGGACAGTGACGCCGAACAGCCAGGGTAGTGACTTCAAATGTATGCCCAAGTCCTGCAGAATGCCAAAGAACACGCTCAGCAATCCCGATGTTTCAATAACGTGGTTGACGATAAACAGACCGATAAACAGCACCAGGATCTCCCAATCGACCAGCCGCAGGAGGTCGTGGGAGGCCATTCGCCTGCTGCTTAGCAAAGCGCCGGCCGCACACAGGGCCAAGACGTCCTGTGGCCATGAAGTGAAGAGGAATGCCAGCACCAGGAGTGTGACAACTCCAAGTCCTTTTCCTGCCTGCCAGGTGTTAAAATGATTTTCGGAGACCTTCGGAACGGGAACCGGCCTTGTCCATTTACCTGCTGAGCAGTAGCTTATCACCAGCCAGACGGCTATAAGCCCGGCAATGACCGGAGGGGAGGCAAGCAAGAGGTAACCCGTAAATGGAACGTGAAGTGCTTGCCCGATGAGCATGTTCTGAGGGTTGCCTATGAGCGTGGCTGCTGATCCCACATTCGCCGCGCAAGCGAGTCCGAGTAGATAGGGTATGGGGTCCAGACCTCGGCGGGCGCACCCCTCGATCAGTACCGGCGTCATAGCCAGGCAGCAGACGATATCGTTGGCGAGCACCGCTGAAAGAAGGCCGACCACTCCTACCAGGAGGGCCAGAAGTGTCCGCGGGGATACCTGCAGGCTTGCAAGACGATGTCCTAGACGGGTGTAAAACCCGCTCAGACGGAGCTGAGACGATACGACCATAAAACCGAAGAGCAAGGAGATAGTCGGTACATTGACCGCCTCCCAGGCCGCCTCGGGGCTGATCTTATGTGTGGCGACGAGTGCAATTGCGCCCAATAACGCCACACCCGCACGGTCCAGCGCAGACCATGGAATCCCTCCAAGCATCATTCCCGCATAGACGCCCGCAAAAACAGCGAGCACTACGGCGTCCATTTAATTTTACTCCACAACGAATAGTCGAAATATCTCGCTGCCTGCCCAAGACTGTCGATTTCGGACGGTGCCCGTGGCCTCCGCCGCTTTGCCCTGATAAATAAACGGCTGCTGCGCAAGCTTCTACAAGGCTGTATACCACACGGTCGGGAGCCGTGACAAACGTATGTATTTTCTCTGGCCGAAACAAAATTTCGCCGCTGCGCTTTTTGGCCTTTAAGTGCTTACTTTCGGGATATAAAATAAGTGAAATTTCTAGCGGACGATGCGCGTGCTGTTAGAGGAATGGAAAGAATAGATGAGATTAAGATGGTTGCTTGTTAGCTCTTTTTTTTCAATTTTGTTTTTTACAGGGACTGCCCATGCGGGCCATGCCGATGCCGGCGGCCTCGGCATGGTTTGGGCGATTATCTCCATTTTCCTGGGAGGAATGGCGCTCAATCTTACCCCGTGTGTCTATCCGCTCATACCCGTGACAATATCGTACTTCAGCGCCAAGTCTTTGGCCATGAAGTCTGTGGAAGGCGGGCAATCCGCGCCGGTGCAGCAAAACGGGCGCGGAGCGATTTTAATAAGCGCGCTGCTCTATACTCTGGGAATAGCGATAACAAACTCGATGCTGGGGGTTTTCGCCGCCCTCTCGGGGCGTCTTTTGGGGACACTGCTCGAAAACCCGGCTACTCTTGTGGTGGTCTCCGTGATCATGGTCGTTATTGCCCTGAGCATGTTCGATGTCTGGGAATTGCGGCTGCCCGCATGGATAATCGGTGCGGCTGCCAGAAACTACGCCGGTTACCTCGGAAGCCTTTTCATGGGATTGACTTTGGGCATAGTCGCCGCGCCGTGCATCGGTCCCTTTGTCGCCGGGGTCCTGATCATGGTCGCCAACAGCAGGGACCCGGTTTTCGGGTTTTGGATCTTTTTCGCCCTGAGCCTTGGAATGGGGTTTCCGCTTTTCGTCCTTGCCTTGCTTTCCGACCGCTTGACCATGCTCCCAAAATCCGGTGAATGGATGCTCTGGGTGCGCAGAGTCATGGGGTGGGTGATGATAGGGGCGGCCGCATATTTCGTTGCCCCCATAATGCCCGAACTTGCTGCGCTGGCGCTGATTTCGGTTATTGCCCTGGCGGCAGGGATTCATCTAGGCTGGGTGGATCGAAGCGGGGCAGGGTCCGCCGCCTTTTATCGGATCAAAAAGGGCATTGGGGTCGTCTGCATCGTCGCCGCATGCGCTATCATATGGTATGCTATTCCGAGCGAGGGCGTGAAATGGACTCCCTATTCGGAAAACGCGCTGAACGAAGCCAAGGAGTCGGGCAGGCCCGTAATCCTTGATTTCTACGCCGACTGGTGCTCCTCCTGTCGGCATATGGACAGGATGACCTTTCACGAGCACTCGATTGTAGAGGCTGCCGCAAAAGATTTCATCATGATAAGGGTGGATCTCACCCGTTCGGATGACCGTGCAAAAGAGAGGCTGGCGCGCAGCTATGGTATTCAAGGGATACCCGCTGTCATTTTTCTAAAGCCGGGGGGCAAGGAGGTGGTAGATTTGCGAGTCATGGATGCCATGCCGCCCGGCGAGTTCCTGGCGAGGATGAACGGTTTGAGGAACAGGGCCGGGCTTGCCGTTAACAAATAGTCCGGGGTTCACTCGGAGGGGACGGGGTGGTCCCTGTTAAGGCTCTTGAGAGACCCGATAACGTCCATGACGGCCCCGGACCTTGCCATTGGTTCGTCATAACCGCGTTTGTACTGGTATTCGAGGAAAAGATCGATTGCCTTCTCCATTATTTGCTTGAGCTGTTCGGCATTGAGCAGATATTTCTCCATATCTTCTTCCTTGCGGCTTTCAATAGGATGTCGCAAATCGAATAACGGGATTCCTGAAATTGGTTGTCTGCTATAATATAACTCATGCTTCGCGTCCCCGTTGCATCCGTGAGCGTGACTCGGATTTTTTACGATATATCGGCGCTATGATGATATTTGAGCAGGAGTTTGACAATGCCGCTTGAAAGAAAATGCAGGCTCGGAGTCCTGGTTCTGGTTGTAATCATGATGCTGGGTTTCTATGGGGCCGGTGGGTGGGGCGAAATCGATTCCAAACCGGCCGCTACCGCCTGGCTTGTGCCCTATTTTGAACTTCCAGCCAGGGCGGAGCTTTGCGGAGAGGTAGTGCCGCTCGGTTCTGCCGACGTTCGCGAAAGATTCGACCGGGAATTTACAATCGTAACGCAAAGCCATGCGCAGGTTTATTTGTGGTTGAAAAGAATGGAGCGCTATTTTCCCTGGATTGAAAAGCAACTGGCGTCCAGGGGGCTTCCTGACGATCTGAAATATGTGACCGTTGCCGAAAGTGATCTTATGGCCTCCGCTGTTTCACATTCGGGCGCGGCCGGTCCCTGGCAGTTCATGGCAAATACGGCGAGTTGCTATGGCATGGCGCAGTCCACAGCCATTGACGAGCGCTATGACTTCGAAAAATCGGCGACCGCGGCGTTTCGGTATTTGAAGGACTTGCACGATTTATTTCAGAACTGGGCCCTTGCGGTTGCGGCCTACAATTGCGGGGAGAGCCGTATTCAGACTGAAATCGTCAAACAAAGGACCAACAGCTACTATTCTCTCAAACTTCCCCTGGAAACCGAGCGCTACGTATTCAGGATACTGGCCATCAAAGAGGTTTTGAACAATCCCGAAAAATACGGTTATCACCTTCCCAAAGGGGCCGGCTATCAACCTGTCATTTTGGAAAAGGTAAAAATCCAACTTCCCGGTCCGATGCCGATTGCCGCCGCCGCCGAATCTGCCGGGGTAACTTACCGGGAGCTGAAGATGCTCAATCCCTGCTTTGTTTCCGACGTAATCCCGAAGGGTGAACTCACGGTTCGAGTTCCCGAGGGCAGGGCAAAACGGTTCGAAAAAGGAGTGGAGACATGGAAATCCACTTTCAAACCGACCCTTTTGGTGCACAAGGTTTCCAGGGGTGAGACGCTCGATTCGATCGCTCTGAAGTACAATTCGACCAGGCAGCAGATTTGCGGTTGGAACAAAATTGCCGGCAATAAAATAAAGGTCGGTCAGACCCTCAAGATTTACAGGTAAAATCGGTGCCTTAAGTGCTTTTTTGGTCACGAAGAACACGAAGGATACACGAATCACTCGAAGGTAAATCATTTTTCTTCGTGTACCTTCGTGCCTTCTTCGTGCTCTTCGTGACCCATGGCGCTTCGACGGGGGCACTGACGCCTGATAAAAGTTTATTCTCGGACTGAATTTGCGCTTGGGGTTCTTGACAAGAATTTGCGGGAGAACTACGATAACGCGCCGTCTGGGAGCAAAAGCTTAATTATTCTGGAGGAATATGGATAAATACCACAGCTTCTCCAAGCTGCTTTTGGAAAGGAGGCACGCTATAGCGCTTACCGGGGCGGGGATATCGGTGGAGAGCGGAATACCTGATTTCAGAGGCTGTAACGGGCTCTGGACCAGGTACGACCCTTTTGAGTACGGGCATATAGATTCTTTCCGCGCCAATCCGTCAAAGGTATGGAAAATGCTTCTGGAGATGGACGCTCTGTTGGAAAGGGTCAGTCCCAACGAAGCGCATATTGCACTGGGTGAGCTCGAGAGGCTGGGAATCATAAAGATGGTCATCACTCAGAACGTCGACAGCCTGCATCAAAGGGGCGGCAGTTTCAATGTGGTCGAATTCCATGGGAACTTCCGGGGAATGCACTGCAACAGTTGTGAAAAGCGTTTTGCCCGCGAGGATATCTCACTGGAGAAGCTTCCGCCTTTATGCTCGTGCGGGGGGCCGATTCGGCCCGATGTTATCCTGTTCGGGGAGGGAATACCTCCTGATGCATATTCGCAGGCATTCGAAGCAGCGGAGCGGTGTGATTTGATCCTTGTGGTGGGCACTTCGGCAAGTGTGGCCCCCGCCTCCCAGCTTCCACTGATTGCCAAGAAGAACGGGGCCCGTGTACTGGAGATAAATCCGGTTGCCTCCGAACTGTCCGGGTGGGTAACGGATTTGCATATTATGGAACCCGCCGCAGCGGCTCTCGGCAATATTTTGAGAATAGTCAGACCTATGCACGCAGAGGATACAAATTGATGTTTACGCAGTTTTTGACAGCAACAGCATACGCGGCCGACCTCGCAACGCCTTACCAGCGGTCGGGAGACAGCGTTCTGGACATGATCTTCAACGCGGGACCGATGGTAAAATTCGTGCTGTTGATCCTTATGGCTCTTTCGATTGGGTGCTGGTGCGTCATAGTGCTCAAATACCGCCTGATCCGCCGGGCAAACCGGGAATCGGGTCAATTCATATCCCTTTTCAGGCAGCGTAAGAACTATTCGGCTCTATACCGGGACAGCGAAAAACTGTCCGACAGTCATCTTGCTGAGATTTTCCGGGTGGGATACGCGGAACTGAGCAGGCTCGGGAAATCGCTTGAGACAAAGAACCTTCTGGATCTGTCTGCAAGTTCAGAAGTCCTGCTGGAAAACGTGGAACGGGCGATTAATGGCGGAATGACTTCGGAGAGGCAAAGATTGGAGCGATTTCTGCCTCTGCTCGCCACGACCGGAAGCACCGCGCCTTTTATCGGACTGTTTGGAACGGTTTGGGGGATTATGACCAGTTTCCAGCAAATCGGCATCAAGGGTGCTGCCAACCTGGCCGTTGTGGCGCCAGGAATTTCCGAGGCGCTCATTGCTACCGCCATTGGTCTGGGAGCGGCGATTCCTGCCGTTGTAGCCTATAATCATTTTTCAAACAAGATCAGGGGAATCGAAAACGAAATGAGCCAATTTTCAGCCGATTATCTCAATATGCTAAAACGCGATCTGATGCGCAAGGGCAGGCAGGAAGAAGCGGTTCCGAGCCAGGCCAATGAACCGAGGTTTGCGCTGTAGGATTAGATCGGACAAAAGGATAGAAGCTGATGCAAGCCAACGGAAACTCAAAAGGAATGGTTTCTGACATCAACGTCACCCCGCTTGTTGACGTTATGTTAGTTTTGCTCATCATATTCATGGTGACGGCGCCAATGATGACACAGGGCGTCGATGTGAAGCTGCCTGAGAGTTCAGCTCCCGCCATTGCCTCTGATGACGAGCGCCTTGTGGTCACCGTTACCATGGACCGCAAAATCTTTATCAACGACAATGTGGTGGAACTGGGCGAATTGGAATCCAAACTGGCCGCCATTACTGAGAACCGGCAGGACCGTAAGGGAGTTTTCCTTCGAGCAGATGAGCAAATTCCATATGGATATGTAATGCAGGTCATGGGACTTATAAGACAGGCTGGAATCGATCAGATCGGGATGGTTACCGAATCGGCAAAAGAGCCTGCCAATCATCAAAAGGGCAGGGGCAAGATTTGATTTCAGATGCCGGAAAAAAGAAAGAACCCGATACACGAAACCTGATGCCCGCACCGCGTGGTTGCTGGTGAGTGGAGAGCGCAAAAGATGGAACCCTTTGCGTTAGCTGATAAGAGAATAGCAGGCAAAGAGCTGGCGACCGGCTTAGGTGCCTCGATATTGGTTCATGTGCTCGTTTTCAGCTTCGCCTTTATCTGGGCATTGGTAATGCCTCACAAGCCCTTGCTGCCGCCCTTTTGTACGGTTAACCTGGTGTCGCTCAAAGATCTCGGGATCGGTTCGTCGGAGCCCAAGGGCAGCCCCAAAGCAGCCGAGCAGGCGGAGCCCTCCAGGAATGCGGCGAGTTCGGCCAAGGTGCATCAAAAAGCCGAACCGGTCATTCCGATAAAGCGGTTGAAGGTGGACGAGGCGGCGATAAAGCCCGAAACGCAGATCAAAAAGATCGAACCCAAAGAGGCCCCTGTTGCGCCTGAAAAGCCGCAGAGTCTTGAAGCGATAGAAAAGAACCTGGATAAGCTGATTGCGAGGCCCAAAGCTGTTCCGCAAACCTCTACGGCATCGGCGCAGCATTCTGAACCCCAGCCGAAAGCTTCGGCCCAGCCGCCGCCTGCGCCGTCCCCGGCGAAGAGCCAGCCGGGCAATGAAAAGCTGGCCAGAGGGACACCGACCGGTACGGCCGAGGGAGGAGCCAAGGGTGCGTCGCAGGGCAGCACCTTCGGGTCTCCTGAGGGGAGTGGGGCTCTTTCCGCTGCTTCGCAGCTTTATTACGAGAGGGTTAGGAACGCCATAAGGCAGGAATTCAAACTCCCCGACCAGATTGTTGGCAATCCCGAGACAATCGCCTTAATAGTAGTCAGCAGGAATGGAGAGGTACTAAGTCTTCAGATCGAGAAATCTTCCGGAAATGGTCTGCTCGATGCTGCCGCGGTGCGAGCAATTCAAAATGCAAATATACCAGCGATGCCCGCTGTGATGGAACGCCCAAAAGAAGAGTTCACAGTCAAATTCAACTCAAGGGGTCTATCCTGAAAGAAAGGTTTGTGTCCACAGCCATGACTCAAAAGTCAATTTCCGGAACTGCTGCAACTTTTTTCATAATGTTGCTGGCCTTCATTTTGCTTGGTTTTGCTCAAAGCGCTTCATCCCAGGTGACGTTGGAAATTAGTCCGTCGGCTATCCAGAAGATTCCTATCGCCGTTCCGGATTTCAAATACATGACTCCGGGTCAGACCCAGCTTGCACGGGAAATGAGCGACGTCCTCTCAAACGATCTCAATATCTCGGGCGTTTTCCGGTCGCTCGACCGCAAGGGGTTTCTCGAAGATCCTCAGGCAATGGGTTTTGAAGCCTCGCAGATCAAATTTGAGGATTGGAGGCGCCAGGGAGCTGCTTTTCTGGCTCTTTGTTCTTATCAGATCCAGGGAAATTCGCTCAGATTGGACGGTACACTCGTCGATATAGCGGGCAGGAAGATGGTGGGGAGCCCCAAGAGCTACGCCGGGGAACTACGGGCCTGGAGACCGATGGTGCATGCCTTTGCAGACGATATCATGATGATGGTCACAGGCGAACGCGGGGTATTCGACACAAAGATTGCCTACGTACAGAGCGTCGGGAACGCCAAGGAAATTTTCTACTGCGATTTCGACGGCAACAATCCGGTGCAGTTAACCAGGGACAACAGCATAGCGCTTTCTCCGGCCTGGAGCCCCGACCAGAGCCAGATCGCTTTTGTGAGCTACAGGGAAGGGCAGCCCAGGGTCTATGGAGTAAATGTACCGACCGGTTCCAGGTACCTGATCAGCGGTTTTCCGGGAATGAACATCACTCCTGCGTGGAGACCGGGGAGAAACGAGCTGGCTGTAGCCCTGAGCAAGGATCGAGGCCAGGACATCTATCTGGTGAGTCCTACCGGCGAGATCATAAAGAAATTCGGTGTGGGTTTCGGCTCTTCGATAAGTGTGTCTCCATCCTGGTCTCCCGATGGCCAAAAGTTCGCCTACGTTTCCAATGAAGCGGGGAATCCGCAGATTTACATTTTCGACGTTAACAGCGGTCAAAAAAAACGACTGACATTCAGCGGCAATTATAATACTTCTCCATCCTGGTCTCCGAAAGGCGACCTGATCGCTTACAGCAGTGGAGAAGGAGGAGGTTTCAACATTTGCATCATTAAACCGGACGGCAGCGGGAATCGTGAGCTCACCAGCGGAGGCAGGAATGAAGCCCCGCGCTGGTCGCCGGATGGCCGTATGATTGCCTACAGCTCTAATAAACAGGGGGGGCCCGCAATTCGAATAATGTATTCGAATGGGACTGGGGATTGGCAGCTAACGCGGCAAGGGGGTGCGCAGGAGTTGCCTGACTGGTCACCCAGGAGGAATCGGTAACTGACTCCGCCTTGGCCTTCGGTGTCGGAAGTCCGATTTGCCTGCTCCAGGGGTTTTCCCGACATCCGATATCCGGTATCCGAACATCTGTTATAAGGAGGGGAAAGCAATGAGAAACAAAAGGGATATTTTTCCGGTTCTGATGATCTTCGCGCTCTTGGCCGTGATGAGTGCATGCGCCAAGAAAAACGTTCCACCACCACCGGGTTACGGCGGAGCCGGGCAGGAGTACGGACAGATGCCGGGTTCAGGCGGCCCGGGTATGGACGAGGCAAAGTGGAGAGAACTTGGCATCAACTCGGAAGCGGAAAAAAGAGAGTTTCTCGAAAAGGCTAAAGCCTTCGAGAACCAGGATGTCTATTTCGACTACGACTCTTATACTCTTACAGAACCTGCAAAAAAGGTCCTGGATGAAAAAGTCTCCTTCCTGAAAAGATATCCAAAAGTTGCCGTGTCCGTAGAAGGCCATTGCGACGAGCGTGGGACCACCGAGTACAACATTGCCCTGGGGGAAAGACGTGCAAATGCGGCTCAGCAGTATTTAACGAGCTCGGGATCTTCGAACCTGAAGCTTACTACTGTCAGCTACGGCAAGGAGCGGCCCGTTGTAACGGGGCATGATGAGGCATCCTGGGCAAAGAACAGGCGCGATCATTTCGTTTTGAATTACTAAAAAAATTTAGTTCCTCTTTCGTATTTAAAAGACCGGTCTTCATGATGTATCATGGGGGCCGGTTTTTTGTTAACTTCGGGCAGCGGTCAAGGGTCTTGGTTTTAGGGGCCTGGCGGCTCGGACAGGTTAGTGCGTCGAATGTAGGTCTTGGAAAGAAAGGGAATATATGCAGGGAGGCGAGAGAAAGCTTTTTGGGTATTGTGCGGTTATTTTTTTTGCAGGACTGCTTGCAGGGTGCGCATCGACTTCGGAAACCACAACCATTCAGGAAAACCTGTCTATCCTGAACCAAAGGCAGGCGGCGCTCGAAGCTCGCGTCCAGAATTCGGAAGGCTCTTCCAAAAAAAGCGGTGATTTGTATTCTCGGATAGAAGATTTGCATGCCCAGATGAGGAGCTTGAACGGAAGGGTCGAACAAATGGAGCACAAACTCGATCAACTCCAGCGGGCGCAGGCGATTCAACCTCCGCCTCCTCCTTCCGGAAACGTTGCGGTGGAAGAAGAAGCGCAGCCATCCGCGCAGCCATTCCAGCCACAGGCTCGGATGGCCCCCCCGTCGGCGCCTCCTGTCGGCGAGGCTTCCGCCCGACCCGGCGTCCCGGAGGCCCCTCCGGCCGCTCAGGCCAGGACCGTGGAACAGTCTGAATTCGAAGCGGGCGTCCAACTGATGCAGCAAAAGAAGTACGAAGCTGCCAGAAAAGAGTTCCAGGGCTTCGTTTCGAAATATCCGAAGTCGCGCCTGGAAGAAAGTGCAATGTATAACATCGGGGAATGCTACTACCAGGAAAAGCACTACGAGGACGCCATTAAGGCATACCAGCAGCTGGTGGATAAGTACCCGCAAGGTGGCAAAACCCCGGCCGCCCTTCTCAAGGAGGGAGTGGGGTGGCAGCAGATGGGAGAAACCACAATGGCTCGCATCATCTATACGCGGCTTGTGGATAAATATCCCGGTACGGCCCAGGCCCAGGCCGCCGCGAATAAGTTGAAGCAGATGTAGAACGAATCAGAGTGGATTTCAAAATTGCGGCCAAAGCGTTCTTAGTGCTTCTCCTCCCCCTTCTTTGGGCGGATTGCCTACCTGCCGCTGAAGGCGATCAATCTCAAGCATCTGAAAATAAACAGAAAGCGCAACTGCAGGTGCGTGAAATCCGTTTCGAGGGAAATATAAGTATCTCTTCTTCCGAGCTGAAAAAGATTCTCTCCACAAAAGAGAGGAAATTCCGCTGGTTTTTCAAGTCTCCGCTCGATGAGAAGGTTTTTTCGGAGGACCTGGAAAGAATCCCGAAATACTACATTAGTCAGGGATTCTATCATATGCGGCTTTTATCTCATGAGATTGAGCCTCTGGTTGGAAATAATGTGAGGATAATCATCCGCGTGGAAGAAGGGCCGCCGATGATCACTTCGGAAGTCGATTTGAAAATGGACGGTCCATCTCCTGAAAAGTGGCGGAAGGAACTGATTAAGCTTTTTCCCATTCAGAAGGGAAAAAGATTTACGAGCCCGGGATATAGTGAGATCGATAGAATTTCCAGGGTATTCCTGGCCCAGCGCGGATACCCGAAGGCAAAGACCGACATGCGGGCACGGCTCGATAAAGGGTCGAACCTGGGGATAGTCACCGTCGAGATTGAAGTTGGTCCAGTCTGTACCTTCGGGCCTGTTCATGTTGAAGGCAATGAAGCGATTTCAACCAAAATTATTACGCGAGAGCTCAAGTTTCAAGAGGGCGAGCGATTCGATGGCGCCAAGATCGAAACGGCCCGGCAGCGTCTGTTTGCGCTCGATCTTTTTCAGTTTGTGGACATTACGGTGGAAGACCTGGACAAAGATACGACGGTGCTGCCGATACGGATCCTGGTCAAAGAATCGAAGAAGCAAACAGTCAGGCTGGGTGTTGGCTATGGCACCGACGACCAATTTCGAGGACAGGCGCAATATGAGATCAGGGATTTCCTGGGCGAGGGAAGGCTGCTTCAGGTCAATGTCAAAGCAAGCGCCATCGTGCAAATGGTGGAAGGTAGATTCATACAGCCCTATTTCATGAATACGGAGGGCTCCCTGATCGTGGATGGCGGTGTCATGCGGGAGAGCCAGATATCGTATGAAAACCTCAAAGAGTACATCAGGCCGAAGTACGAGTTCAAATTGGTCGATGGCCTGGTATCATATGTAGGGTATAACTTTGAGGCCAATTACCTGGGCAATGTGGTCATCCCGCCAACTCCGACCGACCAGGAACACCAGGCGTACTATGTCTCTTCGATCATATCCGGAAATACCTGGGACAGGGTCGATTCCCTGCTTGACCCAAAAAAAGGCTGGCGTGTTTTGCAGAATTTGGAATGGGCCAGTTCTTATATCGGCTCCGGAGTGGATTATTTGAAGTTAACGCTGGAGGGCAGGGGATATCTTCCCGCATTCAGCTTCGGCACTTTGGCCGCAAAGATTAAATGCGGAGGTATCGAGCCTCTTGAGCAGACCACTGAGGTACCGATTTTTAAACGGTTTTTCTCGGGGGGCACAGACAGTGTCAGGGGCTACCCGTACCAGAAACTCGGGCCGCTTGCCTCCGATGGAAATCCGATTGGTGGTATGGAAGTGGTGGAAGGCAGCCTTGAATGGAGATTTCCGATTAAATCGCCCCTGGAAGGGGCCGTCTTTTCCGATTTTGGCAATGTTGCCCCTGCAATCGGCAATCTTTCCTGGGGTGATACCAGATACACCGCAGGCGTAGGGTTGCGCTATCTCAGCATTGTCGGTCCCCTCCGGTTCGATGTGGGCTACGAGCTAAACCCGCCTGAGCCCCGTAGTTTTGCGCCTTATCAGTTCCATTTCAGTATCGGGCAGGCGTTTTGATTCACGCCCGACGCTCGATATCTGCAATAGTACGGCTGCCAGCATTGCCAGCGCCGCGCCGGTGAAAAAGGCCGTCTGCGCGCTGAAAGAATGCCACAGGAACCCGAACAAAATACTTGCGGGCAAAGCCCCAAGGCCTGAGACGAAGTGATAGTAGCCAAACGCCGTACCTCTGAGGTTTAGCGGCACCATATCGGCGACAAGGGATTTTTCCGACGGTTCACAAAGTCCAAAGTAGATGCCGTAGAGAAGGAATGAGGCGATGAGAATATCCGGGGCCTCCGCGAACGCGAAAGCCGCATATATCAGCGCGTAAAAAATCCAACCGGAAATTATCAGTTTGCGCGAACCCAACGAGTCTGCAAGGCGCCCTCCGGTATAAGTCGATATCATCTTGATTGCATTATGGGCCGCCCAGAGTATTGCGATGTGGGAGGCCGAGATCCCCGCATTGGACAACCGGAGGATAAGGAAGGCGTCAGTCGAATTTCCCAGGGTGAACAAAAGAAGCGGTGCGAGAAAATGCTTAAAAGTGCCGTCCAGGTCCTTCCAGTGGGAATCAATACTTTGAGGTTCGCTCGTCTTTGGGATTTTGGCGGCAGCGGGATCATGTACGAAAAGAACGATTATCGCCACCACCAGCACCGAGGGTATTATGGCAAGAAGGAAAACATGGCGGATGGAAAGGGCTGCGAATCCGAGCAGAGCGGCCGCCACCAGTGGACCGGCGACTGCGCCGGCATGATCCATAGCCCTGTGCAGTCCGAAAGCGGCGCCACGCTGTCCCGGTTGGGTTATATCGGCTACCAGGGCGTCCCTGGGCGAGGTCCGTATTCCTTTTCCCATGCGGTCCAGGAAGCGCATCAGCAAAACGAACGGCCAGGAGGCGGCAAAGGCGATCAGTGGCCTGACAAGACCTGATATTCCATAGCCGGCCAGGATAAAGGGCTTTCTGCGTTTGGCCCTGTCAGTCCAAAATCCGGAAAATACTTTAGCGAAGGCGGCAGTGGATTCGGCTATCCCCTCTATCAGGCCAAGCGCAAGAGCGCCGGCGCCGAGAACTCCCGAGAGAAAAACGGGAATAAGAGGATAAATCATCTCACTCGAAAGATCTGTGAAAAAGCTGACAAAACCAAGTATGAGTATGCCTTTGGGGATTTTTCCCATTTCGCCTTCCCGGTTCTCAATGTCTTATTTCAAGTTCAAGAGCGGGGTGTTCAAGTGCTCTCGAACCGAAAGATGGTTAGTAGAAGTAGTGTGTCTACACCGAAAAAGTAACCACGGATCAAGTGTTGAAAAAGGAGCAAAGAGTTCGAAACAGGGCGCCATGGGCGCCAAGGTGCTGCAATGAAGCAATTTTCTACTATGTCCCCACCGGGAAAATACATTTTTTAGCTGAGCAAATACCCTCTTCACCCCATATATATCCGTATGAGACCGTTGTATTCGTATAGACGATAAGCGCTCGTCCTAGGAATTTTAACTCAGTGGGCGAGTATATATCCGTAAACAGGGGTTTTTGGAGGGCCAACAATGCAAAGCTTATCGATTCAAACATTTATGAACCAGTACGGCATCTCCATGCAGTTGATGAAGGAAGCGCCGGGCAAACCCGAACGATCTCATGCTGAAACGGACCTGGACCGCTACAGATGCCAAATTAGCAGGCCCGGGAAAGAAATAGACGTCTTTGTCGCCGTACCTTCCGAAGAAGGCGGCATCACCCCTTCCGATGTTTTGTTCATGCTCATCCTGGATGCCTCCGGCTGTGAGATGTTCAAAGATTATTACGCCAGGCACGATGAGTTCAAGGAGATTCTTTCAGGGTCGAATGCCGGCCCGGAAGAATTCGATGAATTTTGGCTGGAATATGAATCCAGGTATCAACAGAGCAAAAAGCTCAGGACTTTTCTTGGCAAAAATCTCTATAAGAAGCTGATAGACCGGTTCGGGTTCGATAATTAGTCCGGGTAAACCTCGTATCTGACCATTATCAGGGCATCCTTTCCACTTGGGATTTGGCACTCCCAAAGGCTGAAAGGGTGCTCTTTTTTTGTGTTTTCAACACCCTTTCGGGCTGTGATTGAAAATCAGGCAGAAAAAGAGGTGAGTTTTTTGCGGATTTGCCGATTAGATAGCCTGAGGCAGTAAGAATTATTGTCCTTAGGGCAATTAGATTAATTGGTATTTCTGAAGGAATAGGTTGAGGGCGATGATAGAGACCGTGGTGAGCCTTGAGGCAAGAGCAGGACAGAGTGCGCGGGAATTACCCGGACTGGACGTCGGGAACATTGTGCGCAATTTGGTCATAGACGGGGTAATTACTCAAAAGGATGCAAAAAAACTGCTCGATAAACGGGGGCGTAAAGAAACCGGTTCAAGCGGGCATCCTCTGGCAGTTATAGCCGAAGCAGGGCTGAGCAGGGCCACGCCGCCGCACGAAGCGGTCTCAATTGAATTCCTGTTGGCCTGGCTGGCAAGAAAAACCGGCCTGAGTTACCTCAGAATCGATCCGTTGAAAGTTGATGTAAGGGCCGTGACGAGCGTTGTCTCATATGCCTATGCATCGCGCTATAAGATTCTGCCGGTTGAGGTAACGGCAGATAAGGTCGTCATTGCGACGGCCGATCCTTACGATAGGGAGTGGGCTGAAGAACTGGAGCGTATTCTTCGGAAAAAAATTTGCAGGGTCCTTGCCAACCCTGATGACATTTCGCGGTACCTTATTGAATTCTACGCTCTTACAGATTCGGTTCGGAAGGCTTTCGGAAAAGCGTCCGGCTCCAGCATTGACGTGGGCATGAATCTCGAACAGATGTTGGAACTGGGACGCACAGGGAAACTGGACGCAAATGACCGATACGTGGTCAACATCGTCGACTGGCTGCTTCAGTATGCGTTCGAGCAGAGGGCCAGCGATATTCATCTCGAACCGCGTCGTGAAAACAGTGATGTGCGTTTTCGGATCGACGGAGTGCTTCATCAGGTCTACCGATTGCCAACTGTGGTAATGAGTGCGGTAATCAGCCGGCTTAAAGTACTCGGGAGAATGGACCTTGCTGAAAAACGGCGACCTCAGGACGGCCGGATCAAGACAAAGGGGTTCTCCGGCGAAGAGATCGAACTGCGTTTGTCCACCATGCCCTCAGTCTTCGGTGAAAAGCTGGTCATGCGTATCTTCGACCCGGTAGTAACCTTACGGAGCTTCGAGGAATTGGGGTTTTCAGAGCGCGAACTGGGGCAGTGGAAAAAAATGGTAAGCTCCCCCTATGGCATCGTGCTTGTGACCGGCCCAACCGGGTCGGGGAAGACCACCACACTCTACTCGACACTGAAATACCTTGCCAAACCGGAAGTAAATGTCTGCACTGTCGAAGACCCGATCGAGATGGTCGAACCCAGGTTCAATCAGATGCAGGTGCACAACGCGATTGGACTGGATTTTGCTGGAGGCCTGCGGACCTTTCTCAGGCAGGATCCGGACATTATAATGATCGGCGAGATACGGGACCTCGAGACGGCGGAAATGGCAGTTCAGGCGGCATTGACCGGTCATCTCGTTTTTTCGACTCTCCACACCAATGACGCTCCCTCAGCCATTGTCAGGCTGATGGATATCGGGGTGCCCCACTATCTGATAAGGGCCACCCTTCTGGGAATAGTCGCACAGAGATTGACCCGTACCCTTTGCCCTCACTGCCGAAAAGAAGGAACTGTGGACGAGGATCTTTGGCAGTCACTGGTAAATCCTTGGGAAATTGAACACACGGGTCCCATTTTTCAGCCCGCAGGCTGCCTTGAGTGCAGGGGAACCGGCTATCTCGGCAGAGCAGGCATCTATGAGATGCTCACTATTACCCCCGCAATTCGAAACCTTATCAGGCCGAATTGCGATCTCGCAATGATCCGGGAACAGGGTGTAAAAGATGGTTCGGCCCCGCTTCATATTGCAGGTGCTTTCAAGGTTTGTTCGGGGATCACTTCAATCGAGGAGATCTTTCGTGTTGCGGGACCGGTTGATTCAATGTAAGTACAAAATATGGTCAGACTGCTTATAGCATTTTTCTCCATTTATTCTCTTCTGCACGTCTTTGTCTATTTGCGGTTAAAAGTCCTTTTGCCCGTGAAGTGGCCCTTCCATTTAGTTATGATCCTGTTCATGGCCCTTATGGTCTTTGCGCCGGTTGGGACACGATTGCTCGAAAGAAGCGACCAATACGTTCTGGCGCGGGCCGGCGCCATTGCGGGGTATAACTGGTTGGGATTTGTCTATTATTGTTTCTGGGGCTGTTTATTGACAGGCGTTGTCGGAGTACTCTGCAAGCTTGTAAACCTTATCGCAGGTTCTTCCCTGCCTTCTTTCAGCGGACCGGCCACCGCCGGTTGCGTCCTTGCCGCAGCACTGGTCATAAATGCATACGGGTATTTTGAGGCCAGATCGGTACGTGTGGAAAAATTCGTCATAAAAACGGCCAAACTGCCGTCGGGCACCGACCGGGTGCGGATAGCGCAAATCTCGGATGTGCATATGGGCCTGCTGGTTAGACAAGATCGTGTGTCGGACATCCTGCAAAAGGTTGAGGCTGAGGACCCGGATATCGTCGTCAGCACGGGTGATCTTGTCGATGGGGACATGACAAGAATTGATGCTCTTCCGGTTCTTTTCGGGAAATTGCTGCCCCGGTTGGGCAAATTTGCCATAACGGGCAACCATGAAGTTTACTCGGGCCTCACCACGTCAATTCAGGCTGAAAGAGCTTTCGGTTTCACCATGTTGGGCGGCGAGGTGAGAACAGTGGCCAATATTTTAAACATCGTCGGGGTCGACGACCCGGCGACCGGCCTGAAAGAGGACGAAAAGGCGATTCTTGGGAAGGCTCAAAACGGCCTGTTCACACTTTTTCTAAAGCATAGGCCCGACCCGGAACAGGAGAGCCTCGGTCTATTCGACCTGCAACTCTCGGGACACACGCATTATGGCCAACTGTTTCCGTTCCGGTTTATTTCGAAGCTGGTCTACCCCTTTCAGAACGGGCCTTATTACCTCGCGAAGGGGTCAATCCTTTACACGAGCAGGGGGGCGGGTACGTGGGGGCCGCCTATACGCGTCCTTGCCCCACCCGAGATTGCGATTTTCGATATAGTGCGTGAGTGAGACTGATCTTTCAGGACATCCGGTTGCGTTTTCGCAGGCGATCCATCTCGCGGTTTTCTTCCTTCCTCTTGATGCTTTCCCGTTTGTCATATTCCTTCTTGCCCCTTGCAAGAGCGATTTCCACTTTAGCTCTACCGTCTTTGAAATAAACTTTCAGAGGGACCAGTGAATATCCGCGCTCCTGGGTCTTGCCCATTAGTTTTTTTATCTCGGCCCTGTGCAGGAGAAGCTTTCTGATCCGTTCGGGATCATGATTATCGAAGGAGGCGTGAGAATATGGGCTGATGTGCAGGCCAACCAGAAAAACTTCGTTGCGCTTCACCTTCGCATAGCTGTCCTTGAGATTGGCGCGTCCTTCCCGCAAGGATTTGACTTCGGTACCGAGAAGAACGATGCCCGCCTCGAACCTTTCACCTATTTCGAAGTCGTGAAAGGCTTTCTTGTTCTGGTTGATTATTTTTATGTTTTCAGCAGGGCTGTTCGCTTTTGGCATATGTTTTTATTCTGTGTCTCTGTTAGTTTTGGCGCTCCCGCGATTAGCGAGAACGGGCTCTTCACCAAGCCAGTT
Source organism: Syntrophobacter sp. SbD1 (assembly GCA_900290365.1). Taxonomy (GTDB): domain Bacteria; phylum Desulfobacterota; class Syntrophobacteria; order Syntrophobacterales; family Syntrophobacteraceae; genus SbD1. The sequence goes on from OMOE01000096.1 coordinate 49,957, forward strand.
CGGTTCGAAGACCCGGAACTCTTCCGGAAACTTCTTCATAACCATTTTCCTCAACGACTGATTTATTTCCTGTGCCGTGCTCATGCGAAGCACATTGTTGGCGAACCTGCAGCATTCTTTCATGGAGGATCGCCTTATGAGATTCTTAACGCGCGGCAGGGATGTCGGGTTCATGCTGAAAGAATCGATCTTGAGGCCTAGAAGAATCGGGACATACATCGGCTCTCCCGCCATCTCTCCGCAAAGCGAGACAGGGATTCCGGCTTGATGGCCGGCATCCACAGCCTGTTTTATGAACCTCAGGACGCCGGGATGGAGCGGTTCGTAAAGATAGGCCACGTGCTCGTTGGATCTGTCAATGCCAATGGTGTACTGGATGAGGTCATTGGTGCCGATACTGAAAAAATCCACCTCGTGCGCCAGCAAGTCCGCCATGGCGACAGCGGCGGGGACTTCTATCATTACGCCGAAGGGCATGTTTTGATCGAAAGGGATTCGTTTTCTGGATAGATCGGACTGGACCTCTTTTAAAATGTTCTTAGTTTGGAAAACCTCTCCCATGCCGGATACCATTGGCAACATCAGCCGAATGTTGCCTGCAATCGCCCCGGCCCTCAGAATAGCCCGGAGCTGGGTTTTGAACAATTCCTTGTAATGGAGACACAGGCGGATGGAGCGCAGTCCAAGCGAGGGGTTTGTTTCCTCGAGCCTTGGGAACCAGGAGGTGAGTTTGTCGGCGCCGGCATCGAGGGTTCGGATCGTGACCTGGCAGGGCGCCATCAGCTCCGCTAAGTCGCGGTAGTCTTTGTAGATAGCTTCCTCGTCCGGCAGTTCCATCCGGTTCATGAAAAAAAACTCTGTCCTGTAGAGGCCGATTGCTTCAGCGCCATTGTCCTTGGCTGCAACAACTTCTTCTAAAAGTTCAATATTGGCCTCAGCACCTACTCTATGGGCGTCGCGCGTTACAGCGGGTAAATGAGCATGCCTGCTGATCTGTTTGATATAAGCTTCCAATTCGTCCTGACGTTCGTAATAGAAGCTCAAATCCCTTTCGCTTGGATTTATAATTATCTTTCCCGTACCGCCGTCGACGATGAGAATATCACCCGTGGAAATGAGACGGGCCGCGTTTTCGGCGGCTACGACCGCCGGGATATTGAGAGAGCGGGCAACAATGGAAGTATGGGAAGTAATTCCGCCAATTTCAGTAACCACCCCCAGTATGCGCCCCACCTGGAACTGGATGGCGTCGGCAGGTGTAAGGTCGTGAGCAATCAGTATGGCCCGTTCGCGAATATCTTCCAGGTTGGTATGGTTCTGCCCGGCAAGAATCCGGATCACACGGTCTCCAGCCGCATTCACATCCTCTATTCTGCTTTTTGCATATTCATCGTTGAGTCCGTTGAAAAGCTCCCGTGCTTTTCTGAGCGATTTTATAACCGCAAGCTGCGCGTTCGAACGATCCTTTTCGATATAGCGCAGGGATTCGTCGTATATCGACGGGTCCCTGAGGATCATCTGCTGGACTTCGAGCAGACGCGCGTGTTCTTTAAACTCGGAGCTGATACTCTCTTTGATTGCCTCCAGATCGGATTCGGCTTTGGCAACCGCCTCTTCGAACCGCCTGCATTCATCGGCAACGGCCTCATCGCCGAAAAGCCTGTAGCTCGGGACTGGAATTTGACCCCGTTCCAAAAGGTATGCCTTCCCGATGGCGATTCCCGGCGACGCCCCGGTCCCCTTTATGGTCAATGAGGGATGGTTATTCATCGATTGGCAGGTCTTTCTAAAAAAGAGATAAATACCAACTTCTCTTTTTAATCCATTTTACCGGTGTAGGAAAGAAATCTTCAGGGTTCGCCAAATTTGGTCTGAAAAAGGGCGGCAAGTTCGTTCAGGGCTTCTGCGGCGTCCGAACCTTTTGCGGAAACATGGACTTTGCTTCCATAAGGGCAGATGAGGGTCATCAAATCCAGGATGCTTTTACCGTTTACGGTGATCCCGCATTTGGTCATCAGTACTTCCGATTCAAACCGGCAGGCAACTCGTGCAATTTGGGCCGCAACGCGAGCGTGGATTCCAAGTCTGTTGGCGACAACAAATTCCTGAACAAGGGCAGAAGAATTTACGGCACGCTGTTCCAAAGCAACTTCCTTCCGGTACGAAGAATTTGGTGTATTTATTAGCATATGGGCGTCTTGCAAGTCAACTTTGTGAAACCTCACAAGTACTACATCGGCAAATTAGCCCCATTCGGTGAGAGCAATTTAACAATTAAAAAGTAAAAGGAAAGCCGTTCAGGATTTCGATCACCTTTTGGGCGATGGATTTTGAGTAGAGCATCGAGGTATGGCTGACAGGAACTGTTTCCCGGTAATCCCACCCCTGGTAGGGGACTCTCAGAGCTTCAGAGGGAAGCACCATATTATCGACCGGTGAAAAAAAAGCGATCCCTGTACACGGCAGCGTGGCGTGCCCGGATTCAATTTCGGCAAAAAGCGGTCCACGGTAGAGAAGGCTCGATGCGAGTTTGCCCAAACCAAAAGCTGCGAGTTTGGAGCCCTGGTGCGGACTTCCCAATGTTATAACAGCAGCGGGGATTGCGCAGCCCTGCGCCCTTTCCGCATACACCCTGGACAAAAGCCCCCCTAGACTGTGGCCTATAAGGAATACCGGCTGATCCGGGACCTCTTGCCTCGCTTCGGCGACAAATTTTTCGAATTTTTTGATGGTATCTTCAAAAGATGTAAAGAAGCTCCGGTAATGCATGATGAAAATATTTTTGAACCCCGCTTTGTGCAAGCGGTTCCTGAAAATCAGCCATGCGCTTGGATTATGATAGAGTCCGTGAACGAGGATGATTGCCGGTTTTGTTGCAAGGATTTCCTTGGGTTCCCAAAAGCGCCGAAATATGCCGAAAGGGGAGGTGACTATTATTATAGCCACACTCAAAATGGAGGAAAGTAAACCTGAAATGAGCTTCAACTTCAGTTTCCGGCCCCGATCGGGTGCAAGCCGGGCACTCAATGAGTTTTCGTACCAGAAGAAAGCATAGGTGGCGAGCGCAGCCCAGATCGAAACAAGCAACAAAAGGCCCACGAAAATCAACAGAGCGGTCATAGGGCGCCCCATCCGGCGTGCGTTTACTTCGATTCGTTTCGCTTTCTCTTCAAGGCCTTTGTGACGGTGGGGAACAGTTCCACGTCCGTATGAGGCAGAAAGAGCGAAGCGATGAACTCGTTCATGAATTCGGGATGTACGCTCAATTCTATGTAAGTCATGCGGTTTGCGATCTCTTCGGCCCTGTGAAATGCGTGGGTGGATAGCAAAGCAAGCCTGGCGCCGGCAAGCGAGCTGTTTCCTATAAAGCGGATTCGCTCCTTCGGAATATCGGGCAAAAGACCGATGAAGATTGCCTTCTCAATATCGAGGTGAGCGCCAAACCCACCTGCGACATAGAGTTTCTCGAGATCTGTGAAGTCCATCTCCAGGGTCTTGAGCAGCACCCTCACCGCAGCAAGCACCGCCCCTTTGCTCTTGATGAGATTGCTGATGTCGTCTTCTGTGATAACGATCGGCTCCCCGGTGGTTGTTTCTTCGGCCGGGGCTACGATAAATTCGGGGACCTCATCGACCAGTCGTACCCCGGGGTGATCCAGAAGCGTGAATTTTCCGCTTTGGTCAATTATGCCGGCGGAGAGAAGTTCGGCAATTCCGTCGATGATCGCCGAGCCGCAAACCCCCAGGGGTTTATGTCCCCCAATGGTTTCGTAGTGGACGCGATCTCCATCTATAACGATTTTTTCAATAGCTCCCAGGATAGCTTTGGTGCCGCATTTGATTCCTCCGCCCTCAAATGCGGGCCCCGCCGAAGACGAACAGCACACCAGCCATTCGTTATTTCCGATTACAATCTCTCCGTTCGTCCCGACGTCGATCAGGGCGCTGATTTCATGATGATCGTGCATTTGACACGCGTAAACACCTGCGGTTATATCGCCCCCGACATAGCTGCTGACGCAGGGCATACAATGCAAAAGCGCTTTTGGATTTGCCTTTAGCCCCACCTCTGCGGCCTGGAACTGCGGAAACCGTGTAGCCGTGGGTATATAAGGAGCAGTACGTATGTTGCAAGGCTCGAGGCCGAGAAGCAAATGGCTCATCACCGTGTTTCCCGCAGCCACTATAGTAGTTATATCGGAATGCTCGATCTTGTTCTTCCTGACCAGTGAGTCAATAAGGGCGTTGATCGTAAAAGTCACGGCTTCGGTCAAAGGTCCGAGACCAGCCTGGCCACAGGCAAAAATCATCCGTGAAATGACATCTTCCCCGTAGCGGGCCTGGGAATTATGGCTGGCCTGGGCGCCAAGGATCGCTCCCGTGCGAAGATCGATCAGTTGGGCCACTATGGTGGTCGTTCCCACATCGATTGCAACACCCATACTTCTGGCGGTGGTGTTGCCGCCTTCAATTTCGCGAATCATCGGACAGTCGGTGTCGCGGAAATGAACAGTTGCCGTTATCTTCCATTGGTTTGCGCGCACCAACCCGGCCAGTCCCCACAGGCATGAAAAATGCGCTTGAACGAAGGGGAATTCAGGCATTTTTTTTCTGATGGCCCTGTAAACACGATCCAGGTCGGAGAGGCTGTCGTTTAAAGTGGGAGGGGGCAGTTCGAGGTAGAATTTCTCACACAGGGTCCTGATTATGGGTGCGGGCTCGTATTCGGGGCCGTGCGCCGGGGTCGGTTCCGTGAAGGCGACAATATAGTCGGAAATCTGGATTTGAACGTCGGTTCGGGACTCAGGCGGAATCCAAACCTCGACGTCATCTTCAAGAAGTTCGGCTTGGCAGGCAAGCGTAAAACCCTGTTCGATTTCCTTGCGGCTAAGCTTTCCGATCACCTTGCTGGTCAGATTCAACCTGCCTCGTTTAATCTGCACACGGCATTTGCCGCAGGCGCCCAGCCCCCCGCAAAGATTGCTGATGTCTATGCCGGCCCGGGACGCGACATCGATCAGTTTTTCACCTGAAAGCGCTTCGACGCTGGTAGATTCCGGCTCGAAAGTTACTCTGATTTTACCCATCCAGGTCTCCGTCCGGACAAATTTGGTTTAGCACGGCGATGAAAAAGGATTAGAATCCCCACATCAGGGCAAAAATCCCTGTAGACGTCAAGGCTATGAACCTGTGCGCGCTGAAATATAGCGGGTTTCCGGCAAATCTACAAGGCTTGTTGAAATCGAGTGGAATTACTTTTGCCTTGCCTCAAGCCATTTCTCTGCCAGAGATTTCATTATTTCGACCCATTCATCGAAAGTCGCTGGTTTGGTGATGATTTTAGATTTTACGATCTGCAATCTCCAATCTGCAATCTAAGATCAGAAACGAAATCTGAAATCTGCGGCTCTTTCCTTCTTGGTCCTGTAGCGAGTATGATATATTATCATACTGGAGGTGGACATTGGCTTCAGCAAAGATCGCGATCACAATGGATGAGAGTACACTGCACCGGCTCGATCAACTCGTAAAAGACCGGGTGTTTCCCAATCGAAGTAAAGCGATTCAGGAGGCAGTGGAAGAAAAACTAAAGAAACTTGAACGAAGCCGCCTTGCCCGGGAATGTTCAAAGCTTGATCCGGCTTTTGAGAAGACTATGGCCGAAGAAGGCATGGGTGAGGAGTTGGAATAGTGGCCGCAATATTGAGGGGAGAAATTCGTTGGGCCGATCTGAATCCAGTGAAAGGCAAAGAACAAGCCGGCCTGCGGCCTGTTGTCATTATCAGCCGGGATGTCTTCAATCAACGTTCAGGAACAGTAATCGCTACGGCGATTACCAGTCAGCCTCAACGTGCTGGATTTCCTTTGACTCTTCAACTCGATCCTAAAGATCTTCCCAAACGCTCATGGGTGAAAATCAGCCAAATCCGCACACTCTCCACAGAGCGAATCGGAAAAAGAATTGGCTCTGTACCACCGGAAGAATTGGACCAAATCATTGAAGGTTTAAACGATATCGTCGGAAGCTGACTTCATGGAATGTTCGCTTTCCACTAGATACCTTCCCGCCTGTCTTGTTTTACGGGCAGGGTGACTATAAATATCGCGCCCTTCCCCGGTTCGCTCTCCGCCCTGATACTGCCCCCATGACGTTCAACTATCTTGCGGCATATTGTAAGCCCTATTCCGGTGCCTTCATACTCGCGGTTCGTATGCAATCTCTGGAAGGGCTTGAAAATACGTTCGGAGAAGTGCCGGTCAAATCCAATGCCATTATCTTTTACAAATATTTCGCAAATCCCCTGCCTATCTTGCTTTGCGTATATTTCAATTCTGGGTGGTTCTTCTCCGCGAAATTTGAGCGCATTGCCGATGAGGTTTTGGAACAGCCGCAGAATCTGGGCTTCATCGGCTTCTATGGTGGGCATGGTTTCGATCTCGATCAGTCCGCCTGTTTCTTTGATGGTATCTTCAAAAACATCCGCTGCTTCCCGTGCGATTTTTACGAGGTCTATCGCTTTGTGTGGTTCCGCTCTCGAAGCTGCAAACGAGAATTGGAGCAAGTCTTTGAGCAGTTGCCGCATTCGATTTGCCGAATTGACGATCCGATCCAGGTAATCATTGCTGGTACTGTCCAGAACGGGTGCACATCTCATCCTGGCCATGTCACAGAAAGTCTGAATCTTTCTCAACGGTTCCTGTAAATCGTGAGAAGCAACAAAAGTGAAATCCTGCAACTCTTCGTTCAGCCTTTGAAGCTTCTCGGCATATTCCATAAGCGCCTTATTCGATATACTCAGCTCAGCAGTCCGTTCCTGCAGCCGTAAGGCAGAGGCTGCACCCTCTTCCGCCACGCGAGAAAAATGTTCCTTAAGTTCGACCAGACTCCTGTTTGTGATATTGATACGCCTTGCTATGATTGATGTAAGAACGATATAAAAGAGCGTCATGGCGCTCATCGCATAGTAGACGGCCCCTCCGATGGTGAGAAAACGGATAAACAAGGGAACCAGTGTTGGCAGCATAAATGCTAGAAATGCCGGAAGAACGGGAGAAAATGTTTCCGCCGCACCAGCCACCANNCGTTGGTGAATTTACGGGAAAAAGAAAAATTGCAACGGAACCCCAGACGATACCGGATAAACCGAGACCGGCCACAAAACTTCTGGTCACCTGTGCAGCTTGATCAGGTTGGAGCGAAGCTCCACGGTATTTGTATAGAAACAAGGAACGCTGAACTGCAAGACAAAAAGTAATTGAAAACCAGATGATTAATGATGTGTGCGAAATGGATTGCCATAGGACCAGGACAATAATAAATGCGTTCAGAAGAGTTGCAATAGCAGCGATTGGGGCTAACTTCAGAGCCTGCCTGACCAACTCCACCCGAGTGCGTTCTTGTTGCCGGGTACCTTCCATGTGCCCTCTCCGGATACGGAAAATCTCATCCAGTAGTGCATCACATAAAAAAAGCTGTTTCCGCAACCAGACGCACTCTGTGAAGCACCATGTCGGTACGCGAATTACAAAAGCGAATCTCCGTTTCAGTCCGTTTTGCCCGCAGGCAATCGGCTGCAATGGTGTAGGCAAGAGCCTGCAATTGAAGTGGTTCCGCAATGCCTCCCCATTTGCGGTTTAGGCAGGAAGAGCGGTCTGTGCTTTCATTGTCAAAAAGAAATCGATTCTTGACCGTTGCTATAAGCAAGAGTCTTGCCATTGACAGTTCAATTTAGGCCCCGAATCCGAGCTGCCTGTGCGTAATATAAATGTAGCACTAAAAAAGCACTCCAATGTGTGGCGATAGTTCTGTATACTGGCAAAGAAGAACTTTACCCGGAACCTATGGGAGACACCTTATGAAAAAACTTCTCTCCGCGTCCATTTTGTCCGCCAACTTCGGCAGGCTTGCAGAAGAGGTCAAAGCGGTAGAAGCCGCCGGGACCGACTGGATTCATGCCGATGTCATGGACGGCCATTTCGTGCCCAACATAACCATAGGGCCATATATGGTGGAAGCGCTCAGGGAGGCTACAAACCTTCCCCTGGATGTTCACCTGATGATAGAGCACCCCGGGCGCTATTTAGAGGATTTCGTCAAGGCGGGGGCCAATTGGCTGGGAGTCCATGCCGAAGCCTGCGTGCATCTTCACAGGGTAATCCAGAACATAAAGGAGCTTGGCGTAAAGGCTGCTGTTGCGATTAATCCGGCGACACCGCTCTGCATGATAGAAGCAGTGCTGCCGGATGTGGATATGGTTTTGCTTATGACCGTCAATCCCGGGTTTGGAGGGCAGAAGTTCATCGAAAACGTTATGCCCAAAATCAAAGAGTGCCGAAAAATGATAGACGATGGGCAGTTCTCGGCGCTGCTACAGGTGGACGGAGGCGTAAAGCCTGAAACAGCGGGCAAACTCGCAGCGGCGGGCGTAGATATTTTCGTTGCCGGTTCTGCGGTTTTCAACGGCGATTATGCGCAAAATATCAAAAATCTGAAAGCAGCAATGAACCGCTAAAGCTTGATCATCAACTCACCCAGCATCCGGTCGGCATAGTCTATAATGTAGTCCCTCTGGTTTTTGCCGGCATACCCAATGCACTTGCACCGAAGGACCTGGCGGCTGCGGATAAGCAGTTCGAATTCAACCTTGCCGGGCGACAGATTTATGGCGAAACAAAAGGGCTGGCATTCCACATGCTCCTTTTGGGCATCGGAGTATAGTCCGGCGGGAAGTTTTGCCCAGAAAACATCTCCAAATTCGGATGGATCGGCGTTGGCCTTCAGGAATTCAAGAATCTTCTCGTAATCGGTTTCCCTCAACTGATCTATAACGTACTGCTTCATAATTTTCGTCCTGATTGAAGTTGAAATTTAAAGATTGCAATTTAAAAGCTTTACAAGCTAATAAGCAACCCTTTTGTGTGTGAAGAAATTAATGTACATTCCCGATAAATTGTGGCTTTTTGTGTTGACATGAACGGTTGTGATGTCGAGTTTAGCTAAACTGGAACGTCGATCAATGAAAGATCATGAAATCGGCCCCGAGATGAGGGCGGTGCTTGGGCAGGTGTTCATCAACATGCCCTTGCGCTATATTGAAAAATATAAGGACCTGATTTTCGAAAACCGCATTAATATCGAGATCGGGTTTACGGCCGACGATCTGGAAGGTTCTTCGCCCGGCAGCGTCAGCGAGGCCGTTGGGCTGATACGTGAAAACGGGTGCCGTATAACCTTCCATGGGCCTTTTTGGGACCTGTGTTCCGGGAGCACGGATCCCGGAATAAGAAAAGTAACCAGTGCGAGGCTCGATAGTCTGTTCGATTTGGTGGAGAAAATCCGGCCTGAACAGGTCGTCTGCCATACCGGTTTCGATCCCAGGCACCATCGCGGGCATCGCCGGGAATGGGTCGAGAACAGCCTTGCTACGCTGGGAACCTTTGTCCGGCGGGCTGAAGCCGTTCGGATACCACTGGTTTTGGAAAATGTCTTTGAGGAAGGTCCCGAGTTGCATCTGGAATTGCTTGAGGCAATAAAGTCGCCCTGGTTTGGTTTCTGCCTGGACACCGGGCACCAGCACTCATTTTCACGGACGAACCTCCACGACTGGCTCCTGGCGACTTGGCCACACTTGAAAGAAATTCACCTTCATGATAACGATGGCTCTTTTGACTCACACTTTCCGGTAGGGTCGGGTACGATCGATTTTGATTATCTTTTTGATTTCCTGGGTGAAATGAAAATCTCACCCATTCTGACTATGGAACCTCATACGGTTGAACACCTCTATGAGTCTTTGGCGGGATTAGCCGATTTGGCCTCATTTAACCGGTTTGTAAAGGATCGAACGAGCGCGGTGTAAATGGCTATCGTGGAATTGAGCATTGTACCGGTCGGTATTGAGAGCACTAGCGTGAGTTCTTATGTGGCCGGGGCGATAAGGGTGCTTGAAAAGACGTCCCTGGAATTTGAGCTGACAGCGATGGGTACGATTATCTCTGGCAATTTGGATGATATTCTTAAAACCATAAGGCAGATGCATGAAAGTTGTTTCGAAGCCGGTGCAAAGCGGGTCTTGACCCAGATAAAAATTGACGACCGGCGTGACAGGGAAGGCAGCATAGAACAGAAAGTCCGATCGGTCCGGGAAAAGCTCGGGCGGGACCGGGTCATAGGAGGTTAGGATTGGCGCTAAAAGATCTGGCTGAATATCTTGTGAAATCTCTTGCCGATCATCCGGAAAAAGTCGAGCTCAATGAGCGTGAAGAGGATGACACGGTGATTATCGAGCTTAAAATGTCTTCCGACGATATCGGTAAAATTATAGGGAAAAGCGGAAACACGATCAACGCAATCCGCACTATTTTACAGACGGCGGCCTCGAGCCAAAAGAAAAGGGCTAAACTGGAAGTGGTCGGCCATGGTGAATTGCCCATCGAAGAAAACGTCGATAGTGACACTGATCAATAACGGATGAAGGAGCAAAGCTTATGCCTGAGATGGTCAAGGGACTTCCCGCGCATGAATTGAGAGCGCATTTCGAAGAAGATCTGGTTTCGTTTGATACTACCGCTTCCCTTGAGGCTCCGACGGACAGGGTTGTGGGGCAGGAACGCGCTATTGACGCCATCAAGTTCGGGATGGGAATGAAGGCGTCGGGATATAATATCTTTATTGCGGGACCGTCGAAAGCCGGGCTCACCTACACAGCCAGGACCTACATCGAAGATCAGGCCAGGCAGGAAGCTACGCCGCCTGATTGGTGTTATGTTTTCAACTTTAAGGAACAGGACAAGCCGAAGTGCATGAAAATCTCGGCCGGCAGCGGGAAACTGCTCAAAAAAGATATGAATGATTTTATAACCACCCTCCAGGCGAAAATTCCCGAGGTTTTCGACAGCGACGATTACCGCACCAAAGAAGGCGAGGTGCATCAGGCATTCGAAAAACAAAGGCGGGAGTATATCGACGAACTCTCACAGGAGGCGCGTGATCAGGGGTTCATCCTCCAGTTTTCTCAGGTGGGAATGGTCATCATTCCCGCCAACAAGGAAGGCGAGCCGATGACCCAGGAGGACCTGCGGCATCTGAGCGAGGAAGAACGTCAAGCCCTGCGCACCAAGAGCGATGAGCTTCATGAGAGGATGAAGGAAACCATCAAGAAGATTCGGGAGGTTGAAAACGAGTTCAAAGACAAGCACACGAAGCTGGACAACGAGATTGCACTCTTCGTGGTTGGACAGTTGATGGATTCATACGAGGAGAAATACCAGGACGACCAGCAGGTGCACGATTACCTCAAGGAGGTCCAGGAGGATATCCTCGAAAACATAGATGATTTCAAAAAGAAGCCCGAAGCGCAGCAGCAGATGCCGGGGCAGCCCCCGGCGCCGTTTGCAGTCCCTCCCAAAGAGGTGAACATGCGCAAGTACGATGTGAATGTGCTCATCGACAATTCTGAAACCAAAGGCGCTCCGGTTATAATCGAATCAAATCCGGTCTATCCGAACCTTTTCGGTTCTATTGAGAGGCAGGCATGGTTCGGGGCCCTTTTTACCGACCATACAATGATCAAACCCGGATCGCTGCACAAGGCCAACGGCGGCTACCTGGTGATGAAGGCGCTCGACCTGCTCAAGTGGTTTATCTCTTATGAAGCCCTGAAAAGGGCGCTGCGGGATAAAGAACTCAGGATTGAAGACATGGGCGAGCTTTATGGAATTTTCAGTACGCGCACGATCAGGCCGGAGCCGATCCCGCTTGATGTAAAAATCGTCCTTACCGGTGATCCGTACATCTACCAGTTGCTCTACAGTCTTGACGAACGGTTCCAGAAGCTCTTCAAGGTCAAAGCTCACATGAGCGACCAAATGAACAGAAAACCGGACATGGTGCTGGAATGCGCGCAGATGATCGCCCGCTGTTGCACGGAAACCGGCATTAAGCACCTGGACAGATCCGGGGTCGCCCGCGTGATGGAATACAGTGTCGAGCTTACAGAGGACAGAGATAAACTGACCCTCGAGCTTGGGACTATCTCTGACCTGCTGCGGGAATCAAATTACTTTGCCGGACTCGAGGGCAGCGAACTTATACAGAGAAAGCATGTCGATGAGGCGGTCAAAAAGCGAATTTATCGCGCCAACCTTATCGAAGAGCGCGTAAAAGAGGTAATGGAAAAGGATATCATATGGGTTGAAACCGAAGGTGAAAAGGTAGGGCAGGTCAACGGCCTCGCGGTGCTGGCGACGGGCGACCATGTTTTTGGAAAGCCCAGCCGGATTACGGCTACCGTTTCAGTCGGGCGTGAGGGGATGGTCTCTATCGACCGGGAATCTAAAATGAGTGGCTCTACTCATACCAAAGGGTTGATGATTTTAAGCAGCCTTTTCCGGGATCGGTTCGCCCACAACAAGCCCATAGCCTTCTCCGCCTCCGTGTGCTTTGAGCAAAGCTATGGAATGATAGATGGAGACAGTGCATCGAGTACCGAATACTATGTCCTTGTGAGCGCGATAAGCGGAGTGCCCTTGAAACAGGGTATCGCTGTAACGGGATCGGTTAGCCAGAAGGGTGAGGTCCAGCCGATCGGGGGGGTAAACTATAAGATCAAGGGCTTTTTCGATATCTGCAAAGCCAAAGGACTCACCGGCGGGCAGGGCGTTATGATTCCGCAAAAAAATATTGGCAACCTCATGCTTGACCAGGAAGTTGTGGATGCGGTTGCGGAGGGCAAATTCCACATCTGGCCGGTCTCCACCGTTGAGGAAGGTTTGAAACTCCTCACCGGAATCGATGCCGGTACTGTCAAGGAAGATGGAGCGTTCCCGGAAGGCACTATTTACGGGAAAGTCGACGACAGGCTGAAAGAAATTTCTGAGATCGTCCGCAAGTTTGGCAAAGAGATGGACGAGGCCGGAGGCAAAAAATCCGGAGAGGACGATTCCGCAGGTGGGGGTTGCCCACACGGACATTAAAGAGTGGTAGCCGGACCGTCCAGGTCCTGCCTCCGGCTTTGCCGGAGTGGGGCAGGCTTTCCAGCCTGCCCATTATAAAGAACAGGGAACCGAACCAGGGCGGCAATAAGCCGCCCTGGCAGGGTGATGAAAAAGGGTTCTCTGGTGGAAGAAACACCTGATCTGGATTATCGACAACAATCACTGGGAGAGGGCAAACATACGGGCCGTTTTGATTGAGCGCGGCTACGAAGTGGAGGGCTTTGAGAGCATCTTCCACGCAGTTGTCATGCTCTTCCGGGAAATTGTCGAAAAGCCCGCCGCGATCATTCTTGAAATAATCAGCCTGCCATACAATAGTGCGGAACTGGATGAACTCGCCCTTATCGGAGCGCCAGTCATCTTGCTTACCGGCGTCTACGAGGACCGGGAAGTGATCGATAGACTCAAGTGGGCGGCAGTTCTGCGGAGGCCATTTACCATAGGGCAGGTTGTAAGCACCGTTGAGTTTTTAGTTTTGAGTTTTTAGTTTTGAGTTATATTGAGACCTTACTTTGAGTTCGAGACAGCGCTCAGTTAACTCAAAACTAAAAACTGGAAACTCAAAAACTAACTAAAAACTAAAAACTAAAAACTGGAAACTCAAAACTCTCATGGTCCTTTCCGTTCTTGTCGTTGATGATGAACCCAATATCCGGAAGACCCTCGGCATCGCCCTGGAGACCGAGGGGCACCGGGTAACTGCTGTGGGCAATCCCAAAGATGCCCTGGTTGAGGCAAACTCGCGTTATTTTGATCTGGCCCTGGTGGACCTTCGTCTGGGTTCGGAATCCGGACTGGATCTAATCGAGAAACTCCTGGGGCTGTGCCCCTGGATCAAATGTATCGTGATTACGGCATACGCTTCTATCGATACTGCGGTGGAAGCTATGCGGCGCGGTGCTTTCGACTACCTGCCAAAACCATTTACCAACGATCAGGTATCGGTGATGGTCGGTAAAGTTTTTGAGGTCAGGACTCTTGAGCAGAAAGTGGCGGCCCTTCAGGAAAGGTTGAAAGAATTTGTCCCGGAAGCCATCATCGAGAGCCGAAGCCCGGCCATGCAGAGAGCTTTGGCAATGGCCAGGCAGGTGGCGGACAGCGAAGCCACCATCCTCATTCGCGGCGAAAGCGGGACGGGCAAAACCATTCTCGCTCATGCAATCCACTCCTGGAGCGGCCGGTCTTTGAAACCATTCGGGACAGTTTCGTGTCCGTCGCTTTCTGCCGAGTTGCTTGAAAGCGAACTTTTCGGACATGCGAAAGGGTCTTTCACCGGCGCCTCGCGTGATTATCCGGGGCGCATCGCAGCGTGCGAAGGAGGGACCCTCTTTTTGGATGAAATTGGTGATTTGCCTCTTTCCATTCAGGCGAAGCTGCTGCGGGTCCTCCAGGAAAGAGCATATGAGCGCCTTGGCGACCTTAAAACCAGGAAAGCCGATCTGAGAATCATTGCGGCGACCAATATCGACCTCGAATCGGCAATCAGTGCGGGTCGGTTTCGAGAGGACCTTTTCTATAGACTCAATGTCGTAGAGATCACAATCCCTTCGCTTCGAGAGCGCCGCGAGGACATTATCCCGCTGGCCGATGGCCTCCTGGCTTTCTTTGCCAGGCAGAATCACCGGCAGGCACTCGGATTTTCGGACGATGCGTGCGAAGCCCTCAGAAACTACGATTGGCCCGGCAACGTGAGGGAACTGCGCAACTCGATCGAACGCTCGGTCCTATTATGCAAAGACTCTCAAGTGGGGGTTCATCACTTGCCGCTCAAACTAAAGCCTTTGGAACATGAACCGGAAGCAGGCGATCTAGTTACAATGGAAGAGCTTGAGAGGACCCATATCCGGCGCGTGCTCGCAGCGAGCAAATCCATTGAGGAAGCATGCCGGATTTTGGGAATGGACTCAGTGACTTTTTGGAGAAAACGCAAGAAATATGGCCTCTGAAGCAGGAAGCGAGTAGCGGGAAGCAGGAAGTTCTTTCCCCCTACTCCCTGCTCCCCGCTTCCCGCTTCCCGCTTCCCGCTTCCATTTCATTGTGAAATGCCTGAAATGCCTTAATCCTTCATTTTGAAATTTTCCAAAATACCCCGTCTTTGTTATTTCCGGTTAATCAATTGAAATTGCTTAACTTACTCTTATAGTGCATTTGGCACGGCGTTTGCCTTAGCAAAGTCGACTTGAGGGGGAAGGCATATTCATGAGTTTGAAAACCAAACTGGTGTTGGCGTCGTGTGGACCGTTGCTGATACTTCTGGTGGTGAGCCTTATCAGCATCAGGACCATTACTGAATCGAGCAAAACCATTGAGCGAATTTTCAGCGAAGACTATTACCGTGTTGTCGCGTGCCTGACCATGAAGCAGGCGATTCAGGAAATTGAGCGGAGCGCTGACGCATACCTTTGGGAAAGCGGCGCCAACAAGACGAATATAGATTCAGACATTGTCAAGTTCTCGCGCGGTCTCAAATTCCAGCAGGACAATATTTCCCTGCCCGGCGAAAAAGAGCTTACAGACCAGTTGACAGCGTCGTGGAATAATTACAGGAAAGAGCTGGAGACTTTTCTTCAAATGCCGCGCAACGGCGCTTCGCTCCGTGATTTTTACCTGAGGAGGCTGCTGCCTCTATCGGACGCGGTCCTCATTGCGGCTCAGCAAATAATCGACATCAACTTCAAGAACATGGTTTCCGCCGATGGCCAGGTGCGCCGGCAGGCAGACAAAACAAATCGTAATGTAATGTTGCTGGTGCTGGTCGGGGCAGTACTGGCCCTGATCTTCGTTGTGATCATCGGACCGTCGATTTTGAGGCCGATATCCAGTCTTACCCGCTCGGTGAAAGAAATTCAGAAGGGAAACCTCGATCTTGTCGTAAAGGCCAGATCGGCAGATGAAATCGGCCAGCTTGCGGAAGCTTTCAACGAGATGACCTCGACCCTGCGCAAGCTGAGGCGTACGAGCCGCGCGCGGTTGATTCGCTCCGAGAAGGCCACGCTTTCGGCCCTTAACTCGCTTTCGGATGCCATAACCATTTGCAATGCCATAGGCGATATCGAGCTTTCCAACGAAACGGCTCAACTTCTTTTTGACCTTAAAGCGGGGACGACAATCCAGTCGGTTGAAAACGACAAGATACGTGAACTCTTTGAACGCGCATCGCGTGAAATGCGTCCTGTGCGCCTTAAGACATACGATTCGGCCATTCAGGTCTTCAAGGATGGAGAGGAACATTTTTTTCTGCCCGAGGCGGTCCCGATACTGGACGAGGAAAGACGGCTCATAGGAGTGACGATCATCCTGGCCGACGTGACGCGGCTCCGGCGGCTCGATGAGGTAAAAAGCGGTCTGATTTCCATTGTTTCACACGAACTAAAGACCCCTCTGACTTCAATCAGGCTTGCAGTCCATGTGCTCCTCAATGAAAAGCTCGGTCCGCTTTCTTCCAAACAGTCGGAACTCCTGATGGCGGCCAGGGAGGATAGCGAGCGGCTTTACCGTATTATCGAGAACCTGCTTGACATTCATAAACTGGAATCGGGAGATTCAAATATCGAGATGGTTCCGGTGAGTCCCGAGCAGGTGCTCCTCAATGTCACCGAGGAGATGAGGCCCGCCTACGTGGATCGGGGAATTTCTCTGATCCTCGACTTGAGCGGTGACATCCCCGAGGTCCTTGCCGACAGGCTGAGACTTGAAATCGTCTTCTCCAACCTGCTCAGCAATGGGCTCAAATTTACCTCTCCGGGCGGACACGTGAAGATATCCGCGAAAAGTGAGGAAGACTCGGTGCTTTTCACCGTCGAGGATAACGGTTCGGGGATACCACAGGAGTGTGTGCCCCATATTTTTGAAAAATTCTTTCGCGTGCCGGGGGCGGTGCGGCAGAGCACCACGGGATTGGGCCTGGCCATCGTGAAGGAGATTGTCGAGACCCACGGCAGCAAGATAGAGGTGAGCAGTAAACCAGGGGAAGGCACCAGGTTCAGTTTCAAACTGAAGGCTGCCGACAGATTTGCTAACGAGATGAAGGCCGTATGACAAGCGACATTGAGGAATTTAGGAATTGAGGGATTTCTATTTAAAAGGAGTATGAGAGATGGATCTGGCAATTTGGCTGCCGGGAATGTTTTTCCTGGGAATCGTGTGGATGGGAGTAGTTTTTGTGTTCGTGAAAGCTTGCGAGAAAATATGAGGCAAAGGAGTTCAAGCGATGCTCTACATTACAGCGGCTGTTGCAGTATTTCTTTTTGTTTATCTTATTGTTGCAATGATACGGCCGGAATGGTTCTAGACAGGTCTCTTCTCGCCCTTTGCTAAAGGGGCAGGGGGATTTTTCTTACCGCCGCCAAAGGCGGCGGATAACTCGGCCGGCGGTCCCACCGCCCCACCGCCCTGAAAGGAAGAACAAATGACATTTATTCAGGTATGGTTACTACCTATAGCGCTTCTTGTAACGTCCACAGTCGTTGCATTCCCGTTGAGCCGTTATATGGCGTGGATCATGGATGGAAAATACCGCCCTCCGGGGGTTTTTCGCTGGTTCGAACAGAGGCTGGACAGCGGCGGGCAAAACTGGAAACAGTATTTATTTTCCCTGCTCACGTTCAATACCCTGATGTTCGTCTTCGGGTTCCTGGTCCTGGCGCTCCAGCCATACACGCCGCTTAACCCCAGGGGGCTTACGATGCTGGCCCCGAGCACGATTTTAAGCAGCGTCGTCTCCTTCATGACCAATACTGATCTCCAGCATTATTCCGGCGACCAGCACCTGTCGAACTTCAGCCAGATCTTTTTCGGAATTTTCAACCTTTTCCTGTCTGCCGCAATAGGTTTGGCTGCGCTGACCGCGATCATCCGCGCGCTGCGAAGCGATTCGTCGGTTGGTAACTTCTTCGTCGATATATGGCGCGTGCTGGTCTACATGTTCGTGCCGGCCGCCCTTATATTCGGCCTCATTTTCATAACACAGGGCAGCCCGATGACCTTCCAAACCTCGCACGATGTTACGACGGTTGAAGCGGGGGCGATGGGCACTACCGACACGGGCGAGGCCAAAACGCAAACCGTTATCGTGGGGCCGGTCGCCGCCTTCGAATCGATGAAGATGCTGGGCACCAACGGTGGCGGATTCTACGGCATGAACTCCGCGCACCCGTTCGAAAACCCCACTGGTCTGTCCAATTTTTTCAACACACTGGCGATGATGGTTTTCCCGTTTGCCCTGGTATTTATGTTCGGGCGAATGCTGAACAGGTTCCGGCATTCCCTGGTGATTTTCGTTGTCATGTTCATCATGATGGCAGGCACGATCGGATGGTCGGTCTATTTCGATACGCTGAAACCCAACCCCGGCCTAACCGGACAAGCTGTGGAACAAAAGTTCGAAGTCCCCAGCGCGGCATCTCCCGGAGGAAAGCTTACGGTGAGTATGCCGGCAGTTGCGAGCCTGCCCGTCGAGCAGCATCAGGGCAATCTCGAAGGCAAGGAAATGCGTTTCGGAGTTTCGGCCGGCGCAACTTTTGATGCCCTGACCACCGACGTGACATGCGGCGCGGTCAATGCCGAGGAGGACAGCCTCAACCCGGTGGCCGCGCTTGCGCCTCTGGCCGGTATGTGGCTAAACTGCGTGTACGGCGGCAAGGGCGTGGGCATGATCAACATGTTGACTTTCATCATCGTCGGGATCTTCATCGCCGGCATGATGGTGGGAAGAACGCCGGAATATTTGGGCAAGAAAATCGGTGCCCGCGAGGTGACATTCGCAATGATCGCCATCCTGGTGCACCCGGTTTTGATTCTTCTGCCCACGGGGCTTTTCGCCGCGACGTCCTGGGGGCTTGCGGCAATAAGCAACCCCGGCGCGCACGGCTTCACGCAAATTCTTTACCAGTTCTCTTCCGCTACGGCCAATAACGGTTCTGCGTTCGACGGTCTGGGCGTCACGTACGGTTTTTGGAATGCAGCGAGTCCGGGACCGAGCGCGGTGGCATTCGACATCGCTGCCGCTTTGTCCATGCTTTTCGGCCGTTTTCTGCCGATTGTCGCACCCATGGCGATGGCGGCGTCCCTTGGGGCAAAGAAATCGAGCCCCTTTGGTCTTGGCACGCTTCGCGATGACAGCGTAACGTTCGGTTTTCTCCTGTTTGGGACCGTGATTATCATCGCTGGATTGCTCTTTTTGCCCGTCGCCGTGCTGGGACCCGTGGCGGAGCACTTCGGCCCGATGCCTTTTGGGGGATGATCGTCAGGAGCGTTGATGAAAACCGATATTAAGTGCGGCGAAAAAACGATGCACTCAAAGGAGTTCCAGATATGAGCACGGAAGTTCGAGATTTTAAAATACCGGTAGGGGAGGCTCGTCCGGGTTCGGAGCAGCCGGTGCGCCGGGTTAAAGCACGGAAGCTGTTGGAAAAGGAGACAGTAACTGTCGCCTTGAAGCAGGCGCTTGTCATGCTGAGACCCGACCTCCAGTGGAATAATCCGGTCATGTTCGTAGTCCTGGTTGGGGCCGTTCTTACCCTTCTCTATATTGTCGAAGCCGCATTGGGCGGTTCCACGAGCCAGGTGTCCATTAGTTACTTTATAGCCCTTGATGTATGGCTTTTTTTGACGGTCATTTTCGCCAATTTCGCCACCGCCCTTGCAGAGGCTCGTGGTAAGGCCCAGGCTGAATCGCTTAAAAAGGCCCGCCACGACACTGTTGCCTATCGCCTGACGGCGAAAGGCGCCGTCGAAGAAGTCTCGTCGGCAGATCTCAAACAGGGTGACCGGGTCGTAGTAAAGGCGGGACAGGCAATTCCGGGGGACGGAGAAATCATCGAGGGAATAGCCTCGGTTGACGAATCGGCGATAACCGGCGAATCTGCGCCGGTAATTCGTGAGGCGGGCGGCGACCGGTCGGGAGTTACCGGAGGTACAGTCGTACTCTCGGACCGTATCGTGGTCGAGATAACGAGCAGCGCCGGCGAATCCTTTCTGGACCGGATGATTGCACTGGTCGAGGGCGCCATCCGCCAGCGCTCCCCCAACGAGATCGCCCTGACCCTCGTTCTCTCAGCCTTCACGCTGGTCTTTCTCATCGTGGTGATACCGCTTTTGCCCATGGCCCGCAATGCCGAGCTCTACATGCAGAGCTACCTGGGCGTTTCGGAGCCTGTGAAAAGTCTCGGGACCGACGTCCCGACCCTTATCGCCCTTATTGTGTGTCTCATTCCGACCACCATCGGCGCACTGCTTGCAGCGATTGGAATTGCGGGCATGGACCGGGCTCTTCAGGCAAATATCATAGCCAAGAGCGGGAAGGCCGTGGAATTGGCCGGTGATATCGATGTCGTGCTGCTCGATAAGACCGGGACCATCACCATAGGCAACAGGAATGCGACCACATTCCTGCCGGTTGGAAAATACTCGGCCTCCGATGTGGGACGGCTTGCCGCACTGGCCTCCGCCGCCGATGCCACCCCGGAGGGCAAAAGCATAGTGCAGTTATTCGAAAAAGATAGCCATGCGCCGGTAGATGTGTCGCCGGAGGCTAAGTTCATTCCATTTACGGCGCAAACGCGCATGAGTGGGATAGATCTGCCTGACGGAAAACAGATAAGGAAAGGCGCGCCGGACGCCATTATTAAATTTATCGGCGGTAACGGCGGCAACGTACCCACGGAACTCAGCTCGCTGGTCACCAGCGTGGCGTCCCAGGGCGCTACGCCCCTGGCCGTCGCCGATGGCCCCAATATTGCCGGCTTGGTGGTTCTTGAGGATATATTGAAGCCTCACATGGCTGAACGCTTCGAACGATTGCGAAAAATGGGGCTTCGAACTGTTATGATCACCGGCGACAATCCGCTTACGGCTGCAACGATAGCAAAAAGGGCCGGAGTCGATGATTTCCTGGCCGAAGCTACACCGGAAACAAAGCTTGCGTACATCAAAAAAGAGCAGATGGGCGGAAAACTGGTTGCCATGATGGGTGACGGCACAAATGATGCCCCTGCACTTGCGCAGGCAGACGTCGCGCTGGCCATGAACGCCGGGACCCAGGCGGCCAAGGAAGCAGCCAACATGGTTGACCTGGACAGCGATCCGACAAAGCTGATCGAAGTGGTGGAAGTCGGAAAACAGCTCCTCGTGACACGAGGCGCACTCACAACCTTTTCCGTTGCAAACGACGTCGCGAAATACTTCGCTATCATTCCCGCGCTGTTTGCCGGCACCCTGCCGTGGCTTAAGGTGATTGACGTTATGCACCTTCATTCGCCGACATCGGCGATCCTCTCGTGTGTTATCTTCAATGCGTTGATTATTCCCGCCCTCATCCCGGTTGCACTCAAAGGGGTCCGCTACCGGCCTCTCGGCGCCGATGCCCTGCTGCTAAGAAACATGCTGATATGGGGACTTGGCGGCGTGCTTTTACCGTTCATTGGAATAAAACTGATCGACGTGGTGATGACAGCCCTGCACTTGGCCAGCTAAAAACATGAGTTTCAGGAGACACGGATATGATGAAATATCTTTCTAAAAGCATTCTACTTTTGATATTCGGAGTGGCCGTCACCTGCATTGTTTATCCTCTGGTGCTGTGGGTGATCGGACAAACTTTGTTCCCTTTTCAGTCTAACGGCAGTATGCTGAAGGGGCCGGACGGCAAGTACGTTGGATCGAAACTGATCGCCCAGCCCTTTACAAAAGATGAATATTTTCAGCCCCGGCCCTCCGCGGCCTCTTACGATGCCTCCGCATCGGCTTCGTCGGCCCTTGCTGCATCCAATTACGGGCTTCGCGACCGGGTGGGCCGGTCGCTCGGACCTGTTGTGAAGTATAAGAGCGGACCAAAGGCCGGGCAGCTCGTTGCCCCGGACGTCGAGAGCTGGTTCAGTGCAGACAAATACCAGGCAAAACCGGGGATTGTGGGACAATGGGCGGACCAGCACAATTCGCTTGCCCAGGCCTGGGTAAAAACGGATGATGCACACGGGGCCTATGTGGACGACTGGACAAAGGCCAATCCCAAGATCGTGGCCCAATTTATCAAGGACAATCCCACCACTCCCGAGCCGAAGGCCCCGGACCTGGCAGTGGTGTTCTTCAAGGATTTTTCGGAGAAACATCCCGGCAAATTCCTTACGGCGACAACCAAGACAGAGGGCGGGAAATCGGTGACCACGATCGATGTGATCGATTCGGGCAGTGACATTCAATCGACCTTCTTTTTGATGTGGCGTGAAGACCACCCCGACGTCGAACTCCAGGACGTGCCGGGAGATTATGTTACAGCCTCGGCTTCAGGACTGGACCCGCACATCTCGATGGAAAATGCGCAGTTTCAACTGGAGCGCGTGGCATCCAAAAGAGCGGAAGACTTGAAACGCGAGCCGGCCCAGATTCAAAAAGAGATCGAGGGGATCTTGCAGGAAAATGCTTCGGCGCCATGGGGGGGACTTGCAGGCGAGAAGTTTATAAACGTTCTCGAAGTAAACCTGGAACTCGATAAGCGTTACGGAACGCCATAAGCTTCAGGGAGAAGTAAAAATGTCCGAAGAAAAGGCCCTTAGCTTTCTTCAGTTGATACGCCGCTCGCAACGTGGCAAGCTGAAGGTTTATCTGGGCTATGGACCAGGGGTCGGAAAAACGTATCAGATGCTGCTCGAAGGGCAGCGTCTGAAGCAGGAAGGAGTCGATGTCGTTGTCGGTCTGGTGGAAACCCACGGGCGGGCGGAAACGGCAAAACTGATAGAGGGGCTGGAGGTCGTGCCAAGAAAGCAGATTCTGTATCGCGGCATTCTCCTTGAAGAAATGGACCTCGATGCGATGCTGGCGCTCCACCCGGAGGTGGCGCTCGTCGATGAACTGGCTCATACCAACGTTCCGGGCAGCGAAAACGCAAAACGCTACCAGGACGTCCAGGACCTTCTGGCTGCGGGTATTCACGTTATTACCACACTCAATATTCAGCACCTGGAGAGCCTGTACGACACAGTGGAACAGTTGGTCGGAGTTAAAGTCCACGAACGGTTGCCGGATTCGATCCTTGCGGAAGCCGACGAGATCGTCAACGTCGATCTGGCGCCCGAGGACCTGCAGCAGCGTTTGAGAGAGGGTAAAATTTACACGCGGGAAAGGGTCTCGACCGCTCTCGATAATTTCTTCAAGCGCACTAATCTCAATGAGCTGCGAGAACTCGCTTTCAGGGAGCTTGCCTCCCAGATCGATCTGAAGCGACGAAGCACCCCCGAGGAAGAACACGGAACGGCCCCCGATCAGGTGATGGTTTGTTTGAGTTCTCGCGGGCCTAACAGTGCGGGGCTTCTGCGCTACGGATCGAGGCTTGCAGGACGCCTGAACCGCAACTGGTACGCCGTTTACGTCCAGCGCCCTTCGGAATCGCCCACTGCCATAGACGCAAGCACCCAGCGCTATCTCGGGGAGACGTTGACCCTTGCCAACACGCTTGGCGCAATAGTCTTCACGTATAAAGGCGAAGATATCGTGGATACCATCCTGCATTTTGCCAGGGAGTACCGGGTCGGCCACATCGTCATCGGCCGGCCGGGGCCTCTGCCATGGTGGAGAAGGCTGCTCGGGCGAAAAACAGTCGTCGAACAGTTGATTCTCAAAGCCCATGGTCTGACCGTCGTGGTTATGGACCCCAAGGCGGAGCCAAAAGGAACCGGTATCAACAGACAACGGCCTGCTATTAATGAGGCGGCATGATCGGATACATCAAAAGAAGGGGCTAATGAAATGAACTCATTTGGAATCAGAAAAAAGACACTGGGATTAATGATCTTTCTACTGACTATCTTCTCTCCTTTTATGGCTGCGTGGGCCGAAGAGGCGGCGGCGCCCGCAGGGGCGTCTTACACGTTTTCCACAGATATCTTGAGCCAGTACATATTCCGTGGACTCGCCAACAGCAAAGACAGCGCTGTCATCCAACCTTCGGCAACAATCACCTGGAATGGTTTTTCAGCTAATATCTGGGGGAATTTCGACACCTCCCGCCACAGCAGCAATCCCTTTCTGCAGACGGGTATAGAAGATGGCCAATCGAAATGGAGTGAGACCGACTTCACAGTTTCATATACCAAGGAAGTATGCACGAATTTTTCATTACTCTTCGGAAACGTATTCTACGGCCTAAACCCGCCATTGCAAAGCGCCTTCGGCCAGAACGAAGACGAATTGTTCGGAGGTGCAAGCTATACTTTCCCGTGGTTCACCGCGGCATTTACTGTTTACGGCGAAGTAATGCATTCCGTGGATGAGTGGTTTGAGCTAGACCTCTCCAAGAGCATTCCGGTCGATTGCTTCTGCAAGGGGACCACCGTGGACCTTGGGGCAAACTTCGGATATCTTATTCTCAATCATGATAATAATGTATTGTCTTTGGACCCCACAGTACCTCTCGGCAGCTACTCGGATTTTCACACCTGCCAGTTAACCGCCGATATCAAGTTTCCAATTGGCAAATGTCTGTCGATTGCTCCGAAAGTCGGACTCTGGCTGCCTTTGACCAGCGCAGCCGACGACTACCTGCAAGCCAATTCGCTGGACACAAACAGCGTTCATTTTTACGGCGGCATAAACCTGACAGCAACGTTCTGACGGGAATCGCAGCTCGGGTATGGAGACCGGACAGGAATCATCCCCCGGTCTTAATATTCGATTTGGAGTTAAGAGAGAGTTAAGAGGATCTGATTTATACCAATTTGCGTTCAAGATTGGGCGGGGATGCGCCCTCACGAAAAGATCGGGTGCCGGACTATCCATGTCAGGTGACGATTCCATGATAAGCGCGGGGCCCGAAGCGAAGTGAGGGTCCACCCCGCCCCTACGTCGTTGGCGCGTTACGCTTCGTAGGGGAGGGCTTTATGCCCTCCCGGATGCCCCGACTTGAACGCAAATCGGTATTACTCATTATTATTCTTTTTTCTTTCAGCCAGCACCCTCACCGTATGCTCGATCTCTTCCGGCGTGACCCCGCGCCTTAGTGTTTCGATCTCTTCCATCAACCGGGCAAACCGGATGGCTTCGGCGGCGCTGACCCATTCGAGTTGGAGCCTTTCCGGCCTTATTGCCAGCTTTTCTATTTTTTTGTGAATCTTGTCTATGCGCTTAACTGTCCACTGGTTTGCGTTTATATAGTGGCAGTCGCCGATGTGGCAGCCGCTGACCAGGATGACCGGGGCGCCTTTTGCAAATCCCTCCCAGATGAAAGACTCGTCCACACGGCCCGAACACATGGTCCGGATAAGCCGAACGGTTGGCGGATACTGAAGGCGTGATACCCCGGCGTAATCGGCGCCGGCGTAAGAGCACCAGTTGCATGCAAAGGCTACAATCTTTGTTGCCGGGTCTTCCGAAAGGACGCTTTCAATCTGGCCGACAATCTGTTCATCCGTGAAGTGGTTCATGACGATCGAATTAAAAGGGCATTCTGCGGCACATGTACCACAACCCGAACAGGCGGCAGGGTTTACGGTTGCAGCGATTTTGCGTTTCACGTCAACGGAGATGGCGCCGTATGGACATACCTCGGCGCATTTCCCGCAGATTTTGCATTCTTCCTGGACAACCTCGGCGGTAATCGGATCTGAGAGCATTTCTCCATGGTGAAGCAGGCGCACGACCCGCGCTGCAGCGGCCGATCCCTGGGTGACCGATTCCTTTATGTCCTTTGGTCCTTCGGCGCATCCGGCGAAATAGATGCCCTTAGTGGCCGCATCGACCGGCTGGAGCTTGGGGTGGGCTTCCAGGAAAAAGCCGTCAGGTGAGAGCTGAAGTCCTAACATCTCCTGGATTTTTTTGGTCGTTTTGGACGGCTTCATGCCTACTGCCAGGATCAGCATGTCCAGATTATGGAATGCTATTTTTCCACCAGCCCCGTTATCAACGGCTATCCGCAGGCCGCGTTCGCCGGTCTCTACAACGTTGCCGGGCAAACCGCGTATGTACTGCACCCCCAGGCTTCGACTCTTTTTGTAGAGGTCCTCAAAACCTTTTCCGAAAGCACGAATATCGATATAAAAAACCTTTATATCCATATTGGGATAGTGTTCCTTTAGGATCAACGTGCTTTTGACAGTGTTCATGCAGCAGATGTTGGAGCAGTAAGGGGCGCCTTTTTTTGCCGAGCGCGAACCTACACATTGAATGAAGCCTATGGATTTGGGCGGCATCCTGTCCGTTGGCCTTATCAACTCACCGCCGGTCGGGCCTCCGGCGCTTACCAACCTTTCAAACTCGGTGCTGCTCAGCACATTTTCATATCGCGTATAGCCGTACTCGTCGAGTTCCGTGGGATCGTAGGCTTCAAGACCGGTGGCGACAACTATGCTTCCCACGTGTTCAATGACTTCCTCATCCGACATGTGGAAATTGATGCACTTCTTTTCGCACACCTCGGCGCACTTGGCGCACACGACCGGGTTGTGACCCAGGCACTCATTGATGTTGATCACGTAAGCCGAGGGCACCGCCTGCGGGAAAGGCGAGTAGATGGCCCTCCTCGTAGAAAGACCGGAGTTGAATTCATCGGGCCGAACCACCGGGCACACATCCGCGCAATCGCCGCAGGCGGTGCAGTCCTGCTCCGATACGTAGCGGGCCTTTTTCAGAATCCTGGCCTCGAAATTTCCTATATATCCCTTTACATCGATCACTTCGGACAGGGTGAGGAGCTTTATTCCGGGATGCCGACCGGCATCCGTCATCTTCGGCCCCAGTATTCAGATGGAGCAGTCCATGGTAGGGAAGGTCTTGTCCAGCTGCGCCATCTGGCCGCCAATGGAGGCCTTTTTTTCCACCAGCACAACCTCGTAGCCGTTATCGGCAAGGTCGAGCGCCGCCTGGATTCCGGCAATGCCTCCCCCTATTACGAGAGTGCGCTTGTTGAGCGGAATCTTGCGGCCCTGGAGAGGTTCGAGCCTGGCAGCCCTGGCCACGGCCATTCGCACCAGGTCGACGGCCTTTTCGGTTGCGGCCTCGGGTTCCTTGATGTGAACCCAACTGCACTGCTCCCGCAGATTCGCCATTTCGAGAAGATAAGGATTCAGGCCTGCGCTCTCGATCATCTGCCGAAAGGTGGGTTCATGGAGCCTTGGAGAGCATGACGCGATCACCAGTCGGTCAAGCCCGAGTTCGGCAATATCATCCCTGATGCTCTGCTGACCGGGTCCCGAACATGCGTACTGGATATCTCGAGAAAGAGCCACATGTTCAAATTTGGCGCTCTCGGAGGCTACTTTCGGGCAATCGACAGTTCTGGAGATGTTCAATCCGCAATGGCAGATGTAGACGCCGATTCTTGGACTTTCGCCGTGTGCAGGTTTTTGCATCTTATTATTCCCACTGTATCGTTCGGGCTAAAATGGAGGTGAGGTCCATCATTTCCATGCGGATTTCATCTTCGAGAAATGGATCTTCCATCGCGCATTTGAGGTGTATCTGGCATTTCGGGCAGGCCGTCACCAGGAGGTCGCTTCCCGTTTCTTTTGCCTGTCTTAGCCTGTTCACCTGCATGGCTTTGGAGTAACTGTCACATCCTGTCCATGCACAGTTGCCGCAGCAAAGGGATGACGCCCCCCGGTCGCGCATTTCTGTGAAAGCGCGCACGTTTAGCCGTTCAAGCAGATTCCTGGGCAGTTGGCATCCGGTTTGTGTGCGGCTAAGCCTGCACGGGTCCTGAAAGGTTATCTTCCTGTTGAGCTTTGCGAAACCAACGGCGCCCTTGCTGATTTCAGCCTCCGCGAGTTCGAAGATATGGGTAACCTTGAATCCGGTTTCGATACCGTTTTCGGGATAATCGTGCGAAAATGCCCGGTAGCATTCAGGACAGGCGGTAACCAGTTCTTCGATCCCCATCTTTGAGATCATCTCTACATTGAGCCGTGCGAGTTTGACAAAGTTATCCCTGTCACCTGACCAGAGCAAATCATGGCCGCAGCATCTCTCGTTGTGCATGATGGCCGGATGGATATCGAAAAAGTTCATGAGCCTGAGCGCATCGGCTAAAATGTCGCTGGTGCTGATTGCCAGGTGATTCTTGAAAAATGTGTCAAAGTAGGGAGCGCATCCGCCGAAAAAGAGGATTTTACTTTTCGGGTCGGTTTGAATTTCAGGCGGCAGCCATCTCCAGTGCTCCACGGGCAGGCGGGCCGAGGTCATAGCGCGCATGAGGGAGTGGAAAAAGCCTTCGTGGGCCTCAAACCTTCCATTTGTGGAGGCGGCGTTTCGCATCTCCTTTATGAAATCCGGAAAGTTGACCGCTGAAGGGCATCGGTCGTAGCAAAGGCCGCAAGTGAGGCAAGACCAGATGTCCTCCTTGATGCAGGAGGAGTCGAGGTCGCCGGCCACTGCCGCATTTGCGATTGCTCTTGGGGAAAACTGTTTCCCGGACAGGGCCACCGGGCAGGCGGATGAACATTTGCCGCAGTCCTGGCAAACATTTATGTTATGAGCCGCCAAAATAGATGCGGCCGACTCCGGCGAGAGTTCAGGTTTTTTCGTCCTGCGGGGATAATCGACAGGTGTTTTGCCCAGTTCCTGAATCCTGTCTTTGAACCCGATCAGAAAATCGAGCAACTCTGAGGACTGGTCGGGATAGAATGATACAAAACCGAGCCGCTCCTCTCCCAGACCAAGCAGGCGAAGAATCCCCCTGGTGTCTTCCACGTTTCTTTCTGCAACACGAGTTCCGATTCCGTAACGGCAGGTCCCTGGTTCACACCCGACCAACGCGACTCCGTCGGCCCCGGTTTCGAACGCCTTGAAAAGCAGCGATTTGGTTATTCGGCCGCCGCAAGGTATCCTTATCATTCTGATCTCCCGGGGCAGCGGGGCAAGCGTGTCCTGCAGGGTCTGGAATGCAGCGTGCGGACACCAGTTGCAAAGGAAAAGAATTATCTTGAGATCATCTTCCATAATCACTATTCACCAGCCACCCATTGACTAAACACCAGTCATTACCTCCTCTATTATCTGCTCGAGAAACAGCCTGTCACGATAAGGGCTGTCGGCGGCGTCGGACGGACAGATCGAAATGCAGTTGCCGCATCCCTTGCAAAGGGCTTCATCGACGATAGCATAACCGGAGTCCGGCGGGTTGCAGTGAAAACTTATCGCCCGGTAGGGGCAAGCCTTCACGCACCGGCCGCATCCCCTGCAAAGTTGCTTATTTATGGAGACCGTATAAGCTTTGTTTTGCCTCGGTCCTCGCGGCATGACCGTAGCAGCGAGAATTCCGGCTGCCGTTCCCTTTAAGCGCTCGGAGACGTTAATGCCCGTCGGACTGGCGAGCAGGAGTCCGGGAATGGAAGTGGCGCCGGGGGCAAAGAAGGGGGTCCCTTTTACACCCTTTGCCTGCATGGAACCTGCAAACTCATGGGGCGGCATATCGGGATGAGGCATATAAGCAATGCTCCTTCGCGCTCTGTCTCCCAGTATTACCGCTCCTGCGCTGAAAACCTGGTGAGTGCCGTCCTGCATGCTTACGATTACCCGGAAGTCTCCCACCGTGCCCTTGAGAGACTTGGCGCAAGATCCTAAGAATGCGTGGACGTTGGGATAATCGGGTACCGAAAGAAGAGGTTTGTTCGTGCTTCCGAACCAAAAGACCTCCATCCCCATTTGACCCAGGGTCTGAGCGCTCCTTAGCACCGCTTCGGATGTCCCGATTATGGCGGTCGTGAAGTTATACTGGCGCGCTGGAGCGGGGAGGGACTTAAGAAGCGCGGCTCGCCGGATGGATCGCTCGATCAGGCCCTTAAAGCGGGCTACAGCCAGAGGCGGGTCATTCTTTAACAAAGCAAGCGCCTCACCTCTCATGTTGCATGTCTCGGCCATTGCCCGGGCTATACCGGTGCCCTGGAAAAGCGCTGCCTTCAGCCTGCTGCGCTGGTCGGTGCACGCGGTGCATACAAGGTCGAGTGGACAGCATACGCAGGAGGCTAGGATAAACCGTGTGAGGCCTTTTTCTCGAATAGTCCGAAGGATCGAAGCGGCTCCCTCCTGCGTGCATGCCGAGGCAACCGACTCTGCGTATTCTATCGGGGAGTTGACCGGAAGGTAGGAAATGAACCTGTCCATCTCGGGGTCCCACCCCAGTGAATCGTTGCAGCGGCATACAAAAACGCCGATCCGAAGTTCCTGGGAAAGCTGAGGCGCCGGTGGAGAAAACGAAATGCCATGTCCCTTCATTCGCGCAGCACCGTCGTCAAGCAACACAACAGCTTCCGCTGCGGCGGCAAAACCTCGCAGCATCATCGAGAGAACATCCGGTCTGATGGCCTTCGAACTGTAGGCGCGAATCACGTCCTCCCCTTTTACTCCCGGAGAGGCGGCAGGGTCGGCGATAATGACGACCCCGGCATGTTCGACCGCTTCGAACGAACCGTCGCCATGAGAAATGGCTCCAGCGGCCGAGCAGGCCTCGTCACAAAGGGAGCACTCCGAACACACCCCGCACTGGAGACACCTGGACGTCTCCGAGTGAACCTGATCTTCGGTGAGGCCGAGTTCGACCTCTGCGCAGAGATCTCCGCGCGATGTGGGGTGACGCTCCGGCATCCTCTCCCTGGCAATTGTGGGAATTTCGTTCGTGATCTGAGGGTAATCGATGTCCTGGGGCCGGGAATAACAGCAGGGTTCGGGGGCTGCGCCCGTTAGATGCCTGTGCACTGCCAGCGCGGCTGCACGACCGGAAGCCATTGCCGATACGACCGTCGATGGCCCGCTCACGGCGTCGCCTGCGGCGAAGACATTTTCCCCACGGGTCTTTCCCTGGTCGTCCGACAGAATGACCCCGCCCGGCGTGGCGAAATCTTTTCCATAGCCCCTGAAAAAAGCCGGGTCTCCGGTTTGTCCTATTGCCGGCACGGCCCGTTCGAATTCGATAATTATGGGCTCGCCGCCTTCAACCGCAACCGGCCATGGGATCCCGTTGGCATCCGGTGGCCCCGGGACAGTCGGCAAAAGGCGGATAGCCTTCAGTTTGCCATCGTCTCCCAAAAATTCGGCTGCCTTGAGGCTGGTTATTACCGTTACTCCCTCTTTTAGCGCCTCTTCCACCTCTTGCGGATCCGCCGGGATCAGTTCCTGCGGAAACCACGAAATCAACGTGACCTCGGCCCCTAGCCTGACAAGGGTGCGAGCAGTCTCAAACGCAGAATTGCCGTCACCGATCACCGCTATTTTTCCGGAAACAGACTTTATTTCTCCTCGATAAACCGAAGAAAGCAAGGAGACACATCCGACAACCCCTTCAAGTTCTTCCCCGGGGACGTTTAGCTTCCGGTCTTTCCACAATCCGGTGGCGAGAATAATCGAAGAAAAGCCGGAGCCTTGGGAGGCTTCGAATTCGCTCCCCAATCGGAATTCTACCCCAATCCCGCGAAGGTATTCGATTTCCCTGTCGAGCACCTGGCGCGGGAGCCTGTAAGGTCCGACTCCATAGCGCAAAAGACCGCCCGGCTCATTTTCTTTCTCGAAAACCGTGACTCCATATCCAAAGCGAATAAGATCGGCTGCTGCGGCAAGTCCGGCAGGTCCTGAACCCGCTACGGCAATCTTTTCGGGCCTTGTCCCGGCCGGTTTTGATCCAGTCGGCTCAGGCGAGGCATTGTCGGCTATGAAACGCTTTATGTCGCGTATGGCAACCGGTTGATCGAGTTCGTTTCTGCGGCATGCAGCCTCGCACGGGTGGGTGCAGATCCTTCCGCAGATGCCTGGCAGAACGTTGTCTTTCCTGATCAGTTCGAGCGCTTCAGTGTATTTGCCTGCACGCGCCAGGGCCATATATCCCTGGACGTTGACTCCCAGGGGGCAACTGGTCTGGCACAAGGGAGTTTTTCGCTTGTCTATTACCGGCCTCCCCGGTAGGGCCTGTCTTCCACCGTACTTCAGGGCTTTATTGCCGTCGGGACCGATTGCTGGACAATTCTGAAAACAAAGGCCGCAAAGCGTGCACTTATCGCCGTCAACATAAGAGGCCGCTTTTTTGTAGCGTATTGAAAATCCCTGCGGCGTGTGTTTGATCGACTTGATGGAAGCAGGAAGGACCAGCCTGATCCTTGCGTTTCTCATTATCCTCATGAGCCCCGGGCGAAGCGCATAGTTGAAGCTGACTCCCGAGGGCATCCGCCAGATATCGGATGCCAGTTTCTCGTTGAGATCAGGGGACTGGTCAATCAGCGTTACCGGTATCCCCATCTCTCCAAGCTTAGTGGTTGCCGCAATACCGGCCGGTGTAGCGCCGATTATACACACTTTCTGAAGGCGTTCTTTGGGGTCTTTCATGAATCGGCCCCCTTCTTTGCGGCGGCCTTTTTCTGCCTGGCCTTCAGCAGCGCCTGTCCAAAATCGTAACCCTTATTGAAGGCGGCTATATTAGTGCTTTGGGTTCCCTTGGGAACGGAATCAGAAACAGAACTGAGCATACCTTGAAGAGAAGCAACTCCGGTCACCGAAGTTACAAAGCCGAGCATCACGATATTGGCCATCATTTTTCTGCCGAGTTCCTCGGCAATACGGGTCGCCGGGATGGGAAAAAGCCCCCCGCCCGCCCCCTCGGCAGATCTCACCATGTCCTGATCGATAATGAGGATGCCGTCGTCTGCGAGCATATGGCGGTATTTGTCGTATCCCGACTGCGACATGCAAACGATAATGTCTGCACTGCGAACGTAAGGATAATGGATCTGTTTATTGGATATGATTACCTGTGCGCTGCATGCGCCGCCACGGGCTTCAGGGCCGTAGGACTGGGTAAGAGTGCTCTCCAGGTGGTCTGCAATACAAGCCGCCGTACCGAGCACCTGCCCCGCGAGTATTATCCCCTGTCCGCCAAGGCCGGTTATGAGGATCTCTTTTTTGAATTTTGCAGTCGGGCTGTCGTCCATTGCACTCTCTATGTTGATACTGTCAATCCTGCCGAAAAAGATTACTCATGACGCTTGTGGGCGACATATCCTTTCGTAGGACTCCGAAAAGGTCGGCCTGTCGTACTCTATGAATTTCCCAATCGTTATGCCTTGATTGAAATCCAGAATAACTTCGGCAGGATGTGCGCCGTTCTTCACTATTGCCTTCTCCTGGTAAATCTTGAGAAAATCGATCGGCTTGAGCTTGTTTCTGCGCCCGTAGCCGGTAGGGCAGGGGGCCAGCACTTCGATGAACGAAAAGCCGCGGCGTGCAAGGGCTTCCTCGATCGACTGAGTAAGATCGCGCGTATGGAGCATTGTCCAGCGCGCAATGTAGGTAGCCCCGGAAGCGTATGCCAGAAGGGGCAGATTGAACGGCGGCTCGGGATTGCCAAACGGCGTGGTAGTCGTCTTAGCCATATGAGGGGTCGTCGCAGCGGCCTGCCCTCCCGTCATGCCATAATTGAGATTGTTCACGCAGATCACCGTCAAGTCCATATTACGCCTGGCGGCGTGAATGAAATGATTTCCCCCGATTGCAAACAGGTCCCCGTCGCCGCTGAAAACCACTACGGTCAGTTCCGGATTGGCCAGCTTCATTCCCGTTGCAAACGGTAATGCCCGTCCATGAGTTGTGTGGTAGGAATCAAGCTTGACGTATCCGGCGCCTCTTCCCGAACACCCTATGCCCGATACTACAGCGGTCTTCGTCAGGTCCGCCCCGGTTGACTGAATGGCGATAAGTGCTGATGAAAATACTGTGCCGATTCCGCATCCGGGGCACCATATGTGTGGAATGCGATCTGTTCGAAGAATTCCGTCCAGCGGATGTTTTTGAGTGTGACTGCTGTTCATTGCCTGGATGCCCCGCATATCTCTTCGAGTATCCGGGCAGGGGTTATTACTGTCCCCCCGGCATGACCGACCAGCAGGGCAGGGGCCATACCCGCGGCGCACCTTTGCACCTCGAGATGAATCTGCCCCAGGTTCAATTCCACCGTTATCAGGCACTTCACCCGCCCTGCGAGCTCTCTTATTTTCTCCTCAGGAAAGGGCCACACGGTTATAAGTCTAAGAAGGCCCGCTTTGATGCCTCGCGCTCGAGCCTCATCTACAGCGGAATAGCTGCTTCGCGAGCTGATCCCGTAAGATATCAGGGCCACGTCGGCATCCTCGAGCCTGTACTCCTCAACCTGTATGATCTTATCCAGGTTTGCACGAATCTTTCCTGTTATTCGCGAAACCATCTCCGTGTGGGCCTCGGCTGTCATGACCGGATAGCCCCTTTCATCATGGGTCAGGCCCGTGAAGTGCACCATGTAGCCCTCTCCGGCATTTGCCATTGGCGCGACCCCATTGGCGCCGGGATGAAACGGTCTGAAACGGTCCTTTCTTCCTTTAGGCCGGGGGCGGGACTCAAGCCTTATTTTTGACGGATCGGGTATGAGGACCCTTTCACTGAGGTGACCTACCACCTCATCGGCCATTATCAGTACCGGAAGCCGGTAAGTTTCACTCAGGTTGAATGCTGTAATGGTCTGGAAAAAGATCTCCTGGGGCGAAGCCGGGGCAAGCGCTATAATCTCGTAATGACCATGAGAACCCCATCTGGCCTGCATCATATCACCTTGAGCCCCAAGAGTCGGTAGGCCCGTCGAAGGACCGGCACGCTGAACGTTGACCACCACGCATGGGGTCTCCATCGCTATCCCGAGTCCGAGGTTTTCCATCATAAGACTAAACCCCGGACCGGAGGTCGCGGTCATTCCCTTTGCCCCTGCGCAGGAAGCCCCCAGAACGGCGGCCATTGCGGCCATCTCGTCTTCCATTTGGATAAAGACCCCGCCAACTTCAGGAAGCCTCTTCGACATGTGCTCGGCTATCTCGGTGGCCGGCGTGATTGGATAGCCGGCAAAAAAACGGCACCCGGCGGCAAGGGCTCCCTCCGCGCATGCAGAGTCGCCAGTAAGAAAATGCTCTCCTGTTAGAACTGCGGGTTTCATAAGAAGTTAATGTCCATAAATAATTATTCGATCGGAAGCTCAAGAGCCTGCTTTGCGGCAACCTCCACGGAGTAGATCGCAAAATCCGGACAGATGGCCTCGCAATAGTGACAGTTGACACACAAATCAGGCTGCTTAACCACTGGCGGATGGTATCCTTTGCCGTTGAAGCGTTCGGAAAATTCCAAAACATCCCTTGGGCAATATTCGATACAGTAGCCGCACCCCTTGCAACGATCTTCTATGATATAGACCACGCCCTTGGAGATGACGATCTCCTCGGTATCCAGGGGAACGCGCCAGAATTTCATCCCTTGACCTCTTCGTAGCTTAAAATGAATCGGAAACAGCGGCTTCTTCGACAGGGGGAGTACAGCAACAAGAACAAAATATCTCCCTCCTTCTTATGCTCCTCGTTCCTTGCACCCAGACATATCAGGCAATTTACCGAGCAAGTCAAGATAAATGATTTGGCAAAATGATCAGATCGGCTGGTTGGGGGGT
>OMOE01000043.1 GCA_900290365.1 Syntrophobacter sp. SbD1
CGTGGAATTTCCTGCGGACGAGGTGCCGGAAGGCGTCATTCGCGACCATGTGTTCGGCCGCGTCGAACAGTTTAAACGATCTGATCAAGAAAGCTTTACCGCAGTCATCAGCTATGCCGTGGAGATCGTTGCCGGCGAATTGACCCAGTTCCTGAATGTCGTATTCGGGAACAGCAGCATCAAGCCTGGTATCAGGGTGGAGCATCTCGATCTCCCCGAGTCACTGCTTCGCGGATTCAAGGGGCCCCGTTTCGGCCGGGGGGGGATCCGTCAGCTGCTAAAGGTTCCCCAAAGGCCTCTTATCTCAACGGCGCTCAAGCCTATGGGCCTTTCCTCAGAAGAGCTTGCGGATCTTGCCTATCGGTTCGTCCTTGGTGGGATGGACATCATCAAGGATGATCACGGACTAAGCAATCAAAGCTGTTCGCCCTTCGAGGAGCGCGTCGAACTCTGCGCGGCTGCTGTAAAACGGGCATGCGAAAAAACGGGACAGCATTCAATTTACGTTGCGAACATCACGGCTTCTCATCGAGAAGTTTTGAAAAGGGCCAGGTTTGCCAAGGGAGCCGGAGCGGGCGGTCTGATGGCAGCCCCCGGACTCATCGGCATGGATCTGATGAGAGAATTGGCCGAGGACGACGGTATAGCGCTGCCGATCTTTACTCACCCGGCTTTGCTGGGAAGCTATGTCACGAGCCGGAATGGCATTTCTCACGGCGTCATTTTCGGCCAACTGGCGCGCCTGGTAGGCGCTGACGCAACGATTTTTCCTAACTTTGGCGGCCGCTTCTCGTTCAGCCGTGAGGAGTGCAGCGATATCGTGCGAGGAACCTCTTCTCCCATGGGTAGTCTAAAATCCATTTTTCCCGCGCCCGGCGGAGGCATGAGCATCGCCCGCGTGCCCGAAATGCTGGAAACGTATGGACAGGAGTTGATCTTCCTGATTGGCGGCGATTTGTTCAAGCACGGGCCTGATCTGGTGGAGAACTGCAGGCATTTTAGGGAGATGGTAGAAAGGGTGGGTTAGTTTAGAGTACACATGCCCTAATTGCAGTATGAAAAGAAATTGACTTTCCCGTCATAATGGCATAAAGTGAGATATGTTGAAGACGAGGCTTCAGTCAGTCATATTCATCCTCGCGTTTGCTCTTCTCATCCAGAACACATGTCCTTTCGGCGCGGCAGGAAAATCCACCGTGGCGGCATCGTGTGGGTCTTGTCCTTTACATCATGGTTTAGTCGTCGCATCTGACGGACAAAAAAATATTATTTCCGATGTTTCTCCAGTACATTTCCCGCTCTATGTCTTCTCTGTTCCGAAGACGGTACATGCATTCCGGCTTGATCCTGTAAAATCTGCACAGCCTATTATCGTCGATAACTACAGGAACATTTCGCCGGATGAACTGTTAAGACCTCCCCGCGCATAAATTGTCGGAATAAAAATCAAAATTAAATATTTTGTAAACAATAGACGTAACTCCATTGGTGTCATTCCGTCTGCCCGATGCATCGGTAAAAGCCGGGGCTTGTCCGGAAGCATGTCGCCTAATTTTGTAGAGTGTGCCGATTCTGTGCAAACGGATACGACATCTAAAACATAAAACACGATTTATACGAGTGAAACAGTCAAGGAGGTTATTATGAATACCAGGAAGACGCTCCTTGGGAGCGCCCTTGTTCTATATTTTGTCATTGCTTTTGAAGTGCTGATCATGATCAGTCCCTTTGCGGGGTTATTTTATTCGGTTTTTAATCCCGTTCTTCTCAAACTCGCAAGCAATTCTGTGACGAGATGGCTCAGCGCCTTTTACCTGCCTCACATGGTCCTTCCGCAGGACGATTTCCTAAAGTTTGTCCGTGTCATGGGGTCAGTCCTGTTTCTCGTCGGAATGACGGTTTTTGTCGTGTGCGCGGGTCAGATCTACTTTGCCAAGTTTACGAAGAAGGGGGCTGTAATTGGCGGTTTGTACTCCTTCATCAGGCACCCTCAGTACCTTGCACTCGGGGTTGCAGGACTCGGTCTTTCAATCCTCTGGCCCCGGTTTCTGACCATCGTGCTGTGGCTCATTATGACGCTGATCTATTACGTTCTCGCAAAGGATGAGGAGCGGAGGATGTTAAAGGCGCATGAAATGGCCTATCGAGCCTATATGGGTAAAACGGGCATGTTTCTGCCGCGCGGACTGGAAAGATTCCTGATACCGACGTCGAATTAAAGGCGCATGAAATGGCCTATCGAGCCTATATGGGTAAAACGGGCATGTTTCTGCCGCGCGGACTGGAAAGATTCCTGATACCGACGTCGAATTTTGGGAAGGTATTGCTTGCCATCGGCTTTGGGGCAATGGTTATCGGCGCGGCTTTTTTGCTCCGGGCTTATACGATTAGCCAGCTTACGACCTGGACAAAGGCGCAGAACGTTACGGGCATCGCCATCCTTCCCGAAGACGGGGTCATGATGGACCACCGGATGACCGATATCCTCGCGCTTAAAGAAGTAAAAGATCGCTTGTCGGA
>OMOE01000013.1:0-16674 GCA_900290365.1 Syntrophobacter sp. SbD1
TGAGGACGCGTGAGGACGCACGGTCGATCTTGAGGCCGGAATCCAGGACTTTTTTGAAGTATTTGATTTTACGAACAAAACACTGGACCCCGGCCTTCGCCGGGGTGACGGTCCCACGAGGTTTTTGCTGTAAAGTGGGAAATTCAATTCTTCTTCAGCACCCTGCTAGTCCTCGACGGGGACCGTTTCTTTATGATCTAAACTCTTCTTTGACGCGTTCCGCCAGGAAGATCTTCAGTAACTACTGATATGGGATGTCTTTCTTGTTTGCCGGCATTTTCAGATCGTCGAGCATGGATTCAGGGAGTCTGACGGAAATTGTCCTGGTGGATGGCTTCAATTCGGAAAATGACAACCGTTTTGCTTCTCCCCATTCGATATAGTCAGCAGAGTCTTTGTTTGACCAAAAATTCCGCTCCTGATCTTCATTTTCGAATTTCGGAATCTTCTTTTTCATCATAGATCCTTCTCTCTGCACTATTCATATCCCGGGCAGAGATTACACGGGTTAGATTATTTATAACCATGATATACAGCAGTCAAGGGGCTTATCAGGCTGGCCTTCTTTAATCTTCGGATGGATCGCGAGAGGAAAAATGACACTCTGGGTGGATGCCGATGCATGTCCTTCAAGCATCAAGGAGTTGATAATCCGTGCGGCAATACGGCTCAAAATTATGGCCATTTTCGTCGCGAATAAATATATCAGTACTCCCGAATCCCTCTACGTCTCCAGCCGAAGGATCGGGACGGACCCTGAAGCCGTGGACATCTACATAGTCGAAAATGCCCGGGCGGGGGACGTGGTGGCCACACAGGATATCCCGCTGGCTTCGGCCCTCGTGACAAGGGGAGTAATCGTCATCAGCACCAGAGGGGAACTTTTCACGGAAGAAAATATCGGGGAGCGTCTTTCAATTCGCAACTTCATGCAGGATCTGCGCGAAGCGGGGGGCATTACACCAGGCCCAAGAGAATTTGGCCAGAAAGACAGGCAGCGTTTCGCCGATACGCTGGACAGAGTGCTTAACAGACTCATGAAGCAAAAAAAGCCAGAAACCATCTGACCCCGAAAAACATGGCGAAAAAGGACCCTTTCCGGATGGAAACTAGAGAACAGTCGCCACGTCCCTGGCTTTCATGTCCAAGACGTCCCAGCGTTGGTAGGCCTGGTCGAGTTCCTGTTCGATAGTCGTGAGCCTGACTTTGGCGGTGGCTATTTCAGCGCCGTCTTTCCTGTAAAATGCCGGCTCTGACATGGATCGATACAGCTCGTTGCGTTCTGCTTCGAGAAGTTCGATAATTCCAGGTATATCTTCGAGCTCGCGCAGTTCTTTGAAGCTGATTGTCTGCCTGCCTTCGCGTTTTGGCCGTTGTTTTTCCGCTTTTTCTGCTTTTTCCGCTAAGTCAGGGGCCTTTCCGGTCTTGACCGGTTTGTCCGATCCGCTTTGGCGCACCCAATCGTCATAGCCGCCCACGTACTCGCCGACTTTGCCTTCGCCCTCCAGCACGAGGGTGCTCGTCACCACATTGTTTAAAAAAGTCCGGTCGTGACTTACCAGCAGCAGCGTGCCCTGGTAGTCCAGAAGCAGGTTTTCGAGCAGTTCCAGAGTTTCCATATCCAGATCGTTTGTCGGTTCGTCCAGTACGAGCAGGTTAGACGGTTTCGTAAACAGACGCGCCAGCAGAAGCCGGTTGCGCTCTCCGCCGGAAAGCGTGCTGACGGGGGATCTGGCCTGTTCCGGAGAAAACAGGAAATCATTGAGGTAGCCTATGATGTGCCGGGGTTTGCCGTCAAACAGGATTGTGTCATTGCCGTCGCCGACGTTTTCGGCCACCGATTTATTTTCATCAAGTTGGGCTCGAAGCTGGTCGAAATAGGCCGGCTCAAGATTGACGCCGTGCTTTAGAACTCCCCTTTCCGGTGATAAGTCCCCCAAAAGTACGCGCAGCAAAGTGGTCTTGCCGGAGCCGTTCGGACCTATTATCCCGGTTTTGTCACTGCGCATGATTACCGTAGAGAAGTCGTCGATTATAGGTTTTTGCCCGCTGTAGCCATAGCTGACTCCCTCCGCCTCGATAACCAGTTTCCCGGAATTGGCCGTATCCTGGGTTTTCAACCGCACGGAGCCAATGAGTTCTCGCCGCGCGCGCCTGGCTTCACGCAGTTTCTCGAGTTCTCGAACCCTGCCTTCATTTCGTGTTCTTCTCGCCTTGATGCCCTGCCGGACCCATACTTCTTCCCGAGCCAGTTTATCGTCGAAGCGTTCACGATGAACGGCTTCGGTTGCAAGGGCAGCCTGCCTTCGCATCAGGAAAGTTTCGTAATCGCATGACCAGTCTATCAGGCGCCCTCGATCAAGTTCAACGGTGCGAGTCGCAAGCTTTTTGAGGAACCTCCTGTCATGTGTGACAAAGAGCAGAGTTCCCTCAAAGCGCAGCAGGAATTCTTCCATCCATGCTATGGCGTCGATGTCGAGGTGGTTGGTGGGCTCATCGAGCAGCAGCACATCCGGCTCACTCACCAATCCACGTGCGAGCATCGTTCTGCGCTTGAGTCCAGTCGAAAGGGTTTCGAACCGCTCGCCGGGCTCCAGTTCCATACGCGAGATCGTTCTCTCTGCGAGGTTGAGCCTGGTCCTGGCGCCGGAGAGCGCGGTTTGCGGCCCACCCAATCCGGCGACCACAATTCCCAATACTGTTCCCGTCATTTCCTGCGGCACCTCCTGGGGCAGAAAGGAGACCCGCAGCCCTTGCTGATACACAATCTCGCCGTCATCCGGAGCGAGGTCGCCATTCAACAGGCGCATCAAGGTGGACTTGCCTGTCCCGTTCCTCCCAAGGAGACAAACACGCTCCCTGCGCTCCATATGAAAATTAACATGATCGAGCAGTAAAGGCCCTCCGAAGCCAATGCAGACGTCATGCATGCCGATCAGCGCCATTGCGGTTGAATTCCTTTTTTGGTAATTTTCTAAGTCAATGAGCTAATGATAACCGGATATCAGCAAAAAGCAGGCTGACGGATTATACTAAGTTGCGTACAAGATTTTTAGCACAAGATCCGCTATTATTGTAATCGGATTGACTTCAATCGCAATTTCCACAGCCTTGGGAAGACGGTGTAAGAAATGAAACAACCGGATAGCGGCATTGTCTACTCGACCGCCCACGGGAGGATGTGTCCCGAGTGCGGCAGACCTGCAAAAGAATGTATATGCCGTCAAAAAGCGATCCCCGGGGGCGCCGCCGTGGTGAGGATTGGAAGAGAAACCAAAGGGCGCAAAGGCAAAGGCGTTACGGTAATTACCGGCGTTGCCGGCTCTGAGGCGGAGCTCAAAGAGCTTGGAAAACAGCTCAAGGCAAAGTGCGGGGCCGGAGGCACAGTAAAAGACGGTGTGATAGAGATCCAGGGCGACCACCGCGACGTATTGCTCGAAGAGCTTGGCAACCGCGGTTGGAAGGTCAAACTTGCCGGCGGGTGAGCAACCGGTCACCACGGAGGCACAGAGGAAAAGCCAGAGCGGATTCACGCAAATCATGGAAAAATCAGTGGGCCAAGCTTTTGTCCGACCTCTTCCAGAACTTCTTCAGGCAGGGTGTCGAAATGTTCGGCGTTCCTTCCTCGCCAGTCAATACATTCGATATGATCGGCCAGGATAGTTCCTTTAACCTTGAATCTTTGGGGTATCTGCACCTCAAAGGGGTAGCCTTTCGCTTTCAGGGTAATCTGGACGACGACAGCCAGCCCGACGACCCGGTTATAGTCTTCTGCCGACAAGACAAGCGCCGGTCGCCGTCCACCCTGCTCGTGCCCCGTCACGGGATCAAGGTCGACCGTGATAACATCGCCACGCCTTGGAAAAAAGAGTTTTTGGCTCACTACAGTTCTTCTCCAACAACGCTCCCCCAGTCTGTTTCGGGGTGGATGTTCTCTTCGCTGACGCCCGCCAACAGTTCTTCAAGCGAGTATTTCCATTTCCTTTTTTGGAGGGGAGCGATAATTAACTTTCCATCCTCAACCCTAAGATCCACGGTCGAGTTTTCCGACAAATTGAGTTCGGCCAAAAGCCCTGTTGGAACTCGAATCGCGAGACTGTTTCCCCATTTCTTCAATTGCGCCCTTATGGCTGTTATGCTCCTATTATTTGGCCCCCTTGCTGACTCTTGTCTTCTTTGGATCTTATGATGGGCTATCCTTCCAATCCTTCACGATTCCTTGCTTTCAAAACGAATATGTGAAATGATCGAACGAAACTCCCTTAGAAATACTGAAATAATATGATTTATGAGGCCTCTGGGTTCAAGGAGATGCGTCTTATGAGAATTTCTTTGGAAAAAGCGAGCGCTTTCAAGTACCCTTTATTATTGCTGATTTCAGCCTTGCTTCTTCAGGCTTGTGTAGCCTCCATGCAACTCGTGCAAAATAAGAATGCAGAAGTAAAGAAGTACGGGGAAGTCTATATAATGGCCCCACAACAAGATCCAAGGAACATCCTTCCCCAGGTGGTGGATGAATTCAAGAAAATGGGCTTGGTCGTATCGGTGGTCGATAGCCCCGAAAAGATGCCGGGTTCACAGGGAACAGGTTTTCTGATTACCGATAAGGGGCATATTTTAACGTGCGCTCACGTCCTGGGGGAACAGAACCAGGCGACTGTCTGGCTTTCACAGACCAGATTCGAAGCTGATGTAATCAGCAAAAACAAAGACTTGGATGTTGCCATACTTAAATTGCGGAATTTGTCGGGCATACACGCCACACCGGTCAGCTTTAGGGAGAATAAAGCCTGCCGTATGGGGGAAGACGCATTCACGATAGGCTTTCCCCTGAGCAAGGTCCTTGGAGACAGCGCCAGGTTGAGTAAAGGGTTGGTGAGTGCGACGGCAGGGTTGAAGGACAGTCCGAATCAGATCCAGATCTCAGCCGAAATACAGCCGGGAAACAGTGGAGGCCCAGTGTTCG
Source organism: Syntrophobacter sp. SbD1 (assembly GCA_900290365.1). Lineage (GTDB taxonomy): Bacteria > Desulfobacterota > Syntrophobacteria > Syntrophobacterales > Syntrophobacteraceae > SbD1. The sequence goes on from OMOE01000013.1 coordinate 4,967, forward strand.
ATGGACAGGGTATGGTATTCGGAGTTGTCCAGCAAACACTTAATCCCACGAAGATTTATCAGCAAACAGGCGGTGCGCTGCCACAGAATGTGAATTTTGCAATCAGATCTGACGTTGTTCTCGAGTTCATAAAAACCTCCGATCCAGGTCTCTATGATTCGCTGAGACGAAATCAGGGCTCCACCATCGAGAAAATAGCGGATTCAACTGTCAAAGTTCGTTCCAGCATCATTTCAGAGGATTTGAAAGAAAGTAGCAAGCTGGTTGTTCGGCTCCAATATCAAAGTTTCTGGGACATGTGGTTCCGGTTCAGGTATTTTGCGATTACCATCTATGACTTCGACTCGCAAGACCAACTGTTAATCGCCGGGCAACGTCGTTACAACCCGATGAGCAGCGAAGAAATCGTCATCAGGGATACATTCGCCCAGATAAGAAAGACGCTGGGACTCGATAATCACGGATCGCCTTAACTCTACTTTTTGCCTAATCCTCGCCGGGAACCCTTTTCGATCTCTCCCTTTTCAAGCTGCCGTGCTGTTTTTCTCCTCCATGCGGCGAAGTTTGGCCCCCTTGCTGACTCGCGTTCTGCTTTTGCCTATTCCTCTACGGGGACTTTTTTAGACCTCTTACTCTTCCTTATTGCCCTTCCTTTTGCTGTCATTTCAAAATATCGATGATTTTCTCGGTGCTCGCGACCTGTGCGCAAACGGAACCGAGAGCCGCCATAAACGCTGCGTGGACTTTCTTTGCAGTCACATCGACGCCGTCGAAGTTCAGATCCCTTGTAGCACAGGCGTCGTGTGCGAGCAGGCACTTATACCCCATATCGAAGGCGGCCCTGACCGTGGAATCGACGCACATGTGCGACATCATCCCGCCTACGACGACCCGGTCGATCCCCTCCCGTTCGAGGAAAGCAGCGAGCCCCGTTTCCCTGAAGCTATTCGGGTAGTGCTTCTCGATGACGGTTTCATCCGGCTGCGGCTTCACGTTTTCGTTGAAATCGATCCCGTCGGTGTTCGGTAAAAAGAAGCTGGCCCCTTCACGAACCGATAAGTGCCGGATGTGAACGATGGGCAGGTTTTCGGCCCTGAAGACTGCCAGCAGACGACCTGCATTCCGGCTTGCTTCGAGCGGCCCCACCAGTTCCATGCGCCCGCCCGGGAAATAATCCTTCTGGATATCGATCAAAATCAATGCGGTCTTCATCTCTAGGTTCTCCTGTCCTGTCTGGTTGTCTGGTGTTGGAATCTTTGCTTGTCGATACTCATTTCGAAGAATTCGATCGATTGCCCCTGGACTAACCCAGTGCACTCGCCGGATACTTCAATGCCGAGTTTTTCATATAGCGCCCTGGCAGGAAGATTGTTCTTCCTGACGATGAGGCGGATCAAGTCGAAACCCAGCCGCAAAAAGCCTTGCTCCAGGGTGCTCCAGGCGATCTTCGTACCGACTCCTCGCCCCGTCCAGTCCGGGTGCAGAGCGATACGAAATTCCGCCTCGCCCTTTTTCGTGGTGCTGAGAATAGAAAACCCTACCGGCTCCCGTTCCGCTACCGCTATGTAGCACCAGGTGCCAGGCTTTTCGCTGAATTCTTCGAGCCAACCGTTTTCCCTCAGCGCGTAATCCATTTGAGCGAAGCCGGCCCTGTAGGGCGGCCAACGGGTAATGGCCGCGATGTCGCTTTTTTCCATCGGCCTTAAGCTTATCATCGTTAGTCCTCATTCCTGCGTCGTCCCTGTTAATCGAGGAAATGCGATCCTTTCAGTTACCGCACTCCCATCCTGGAAATCTCTGTTCCGCAAATAACTAGTTTCCATCCGGAAAGGGTCCTTTTCCGCCCTGGCGTCGTCAATCCGGAAAGGGTCCTTTTCCGCCCTGGCGTCGTCAATCTTCGGGTTTGCTTGTGCGGCGTACCCATGTACGCCTCCGCGCAAGCCCTCGATTTCCTTGCCATGACGAAAAATGCCTCCTTTCCGAATTAGAAACTGTAAGTGTCACATCCGGAGTTCCCGGATGGACACTAACTAGCATTCTTGCGCTCTGTCAGAAATGACAAAGAACCCACGATTTCTGCCACAATTGCATTGCAGAGCCTGGAACGTTCTTGTTATTCTCTTTGCCTTACAGGCTTACAACCCGCACCCGCATGATCCTTCGAAAGCAGAGGAGAATCTTTGATCGACCGATTGCCCCTTCCGTCTGCACAAGAGAAACCCGGTTACAGCGCGCGCCGGGTGGTCCTGCTGGCCGCACCGCCGGCGATGGAGCTCGATATCGCCGGCCCCATGGCCGTTTTTGCCGCCGCCAATCACCTGTTGGGCCGGTGCGGTACGGAATATGAGGTCGAACTCGCAACCACCGGGGAGGGTTGTNNCGATACGCTGCTGGTTGTCGGCGGGCCCGGGGCCCTGGCGACCCATGATCCTGAGGTTCTAAACTGGCTGCGAAACACCGCCCCACGGGTCCGGCGGTTGGGAGCGGTCTGCACGGGAGCGTTCCTGCTCGCTGAGGCCGGCCTTCTAGACGGCAGACGAGCCACGACCCACTGGGCTTACGCCGTGGAACTTGCCTCGCGCCACCCCGAGGTGATTGTCGATCCAAACCCCATCTGGGTGCAGGATGCTCATGTATATACATCGGCCGGAGTGACCGCCTGCATGGACCTTGCCCTGGGTTTTGTAGAACAGGACCTCGGCAATGACGCAGCCCTCGAAGTAGCGCGCAACCTTGTGCTGTTCCTCCGGAGACCGGGAGGTCAGGCTCAGTTCAGCGTATCCCTTTCCGCTCAGACTTCCGCGAGGAACCCGCTTTTTGAACTCCAGGTTTGGATGGTTGAAAATTTGAACCAGGACCTTTCGGTCGAAGCCTTGGCTGCTCGATCGGCAATGAGCCCCCGAAACTTCGCACGAGCCTTCGTGCGCGAATTCGCGATCACACCGGCGCGCTATGTCGAAGCCCTGCGCCTTGAAGCCGCCCGCAGACACCTCGAACAAACGGACCGGAGCCTGGACGAAATTGCTTCCACCTGCGGATTCGCCGGCTACGAACCGATGCGTCGAGCCTTCCTTCGCTCGCTCGGGATCACACCGGGCCGCTACCGCGACCATTTCGGGCCTAATACAAGCTCATGATCAGCGAGCTTACCTTGTTAACATTATAAGTAATTTAACCCGGCCATAGGAGCCGATCTTAAGTCCTTGGCATCTTGATGGCGATTATGGGCAAGTTCAGCTCACAAAAAAGCTTGTCTTCGACCTTATTTAGAAAATCGAGGAAGCCTCCTGCCCCGATGGGCTCTGTTAACTAAGTGCTCGTAGTGGTCGTTTCGGTCAGAGCCGCATTGGCCTTCGTTATCTCCTTGTAACCCCAGCCCCTGTTCTTCTGAACACTGTTATGTCCCGTAAGAAATTTCAGGAATGATCTCCCGGGGAATCATTCATCGCCGCCCTCCTGCTCGATGTCTGTGAGATCTTCCTTTGCCGCTTCCATCACCTCCATAAGTGCCATGTCGATCATAGCGATGCCATTATTAGGATAATAGCTCTCAAAATCGCCAGCGGCGTCGGCCAGACTAATCATCAAGGGGACGTCCTCATTTTCGATACTGACAATAAAGTCCCAGAGGTGATTCCCTTCCGCCCAGTATGATGCAACCTTGCCATCCGCCATGTAGACGAAAGTGTGTTTTGTCAATTTAAATACCTTCTCTTCATCAAGATCGTGTTCCTTGATGACATCTTCTACAGTAGCGACAAATGCATCTGAAGAGTTTGCCTTGAAATCGGGATCGTTGAAGTAATCGTAGAGAGCCCTGTAAAGTTCAAGTGGGTTCCCTTCGATACTGTCCCAATCCACCTCCCAGTCATCATCAGGGGGGTCGCAAGCTTCGTCGAGAAACCAGATTCGTCTGAGCTTGGTTGGATTTAATGCGAGCATGCGGTTGTTCAGCGTTTTCACGCATAGCCATTGAGTCACTTCGAGATTAGCCAGAGAGTGCGAAATTGCGTTAGCCGAACCGAGAGTTATTGGGTACCATCTCGTTTTGTCCTGGCCCGGAAGAAGGGCGCCTAGGTTTCCCCAGTATCCGTCCTGTCCACCTTTGTCTTTGAAGAGTAGAAAGTAATCGGCCGTAGTCACTTTGTCGGAGAGTGGGTTTTTTCCGAGCAGGTCATCAACACTGGTTCCGAATATAAACGCCAAATCCCGCAAAGCCGCAATGTTCGGTTCTGATTTTCCTGTTTCCCACCTGGCAATTGTTTGCTGAGTAGTCTTAAGCATCTCTGCCAATTGAGCCTGACTATAGTTGCGCGCGAGCCGAAGTTCCTTGAGCCTCTTCATTATACACTCCCTTCGTGTTGGTTTACGCCAGTTGAGTGTAATTTAGCGCTACACATATTATGTGTCAAGTACAAATATTTGGGGTGGAAAGATCATCTTCGAGCTGCTGCCAAGCTGAAGCTGTGCCAAACGATGCGTTGGACTTAAAAATTGGATTTATTCCAACTCTCCTGGCTCAAGCCGGCGGGGTCTCCTGGTGTCTAATCCTCGGTGGGGACTCTCTTCGACCTCTCACTTTTCAAGAGGCCGTGCTGCTTTTTCTCCTCCAGGCGGCGGAGTTTGGCCCCCTTGCTCACTCGTGTCTTCTTTCTGATCGGGGCCTGCTTTACCGCATCCCGCAGCAGTTCAATGAACCGCCCTTTAGCCAGTTCACGATTTTCCATCTGACTGCGCGTCTGCTGGGATATGACGCGGAGGACGCCGTCCTTACTGATGCGGTTTTCAAGCCGGTGCAAAATAAGTTCCTTCTGCTCCAACGATAGGTTTGGCGTGTTCACCACATCGAACCACAGCGTCACGCGCGAGCTCACCTTGTTGACATTCTGACCGCCCGGCCCGCTGCTGTGGGATGCGGTGAAAACCAGTTCATCTTCCGGAATTGAAATTTGCTCATTAATTCTGATCATAAAGTTTTCAAGCAATCATGGAAAAATCAAAGTGGGCCAAGCTTTTGTCCGGCCTCTTCCGAAACTTCGGCGGGCAGGGTTTCGAAATGCTCGGCGTTCCTTCCGCGCCAGTCAATACATTTGATGCGGCCGGCCAGGAATCGTTCCTTTAACCTTTGCAGTATATATATCTCCAGAAGGAGTCAAGAATAAACAGTCGAGAGAGTGAGTCCAAGCTTCGCTACCGGGACTTTCACTGAACCGCCGCCGCCCCCAATCGGTTTGACGGGCTTGTTTGAAACCCTGATGTGTTGTACAAAATCCAGTGGCGGCTCCGAACGGGAACTGACCGGGTGAGACTGATTTTTTCGGAGCACGCCTTGGAGACTGATTATTTAACAGGGGAGGAAAAGATGGAATATGATTTTCTCGTAGATACTTATGAGACAGAACGGCTAAAAACCCTTAGTGTTTGGAGCACGTTCATGGACGATGATCTTCAAATTCGCCCTCATCCGTTGGACAAAAGAGACAGAAATGCCGTCGAACACATGGTTCACCAGTGTTTGAGTGAAAACAAGTGGTTTTGCAATATGTTCGGCATCGATGTTGGAGCGCCTCCCTTGCCCGATTCGGAAACACGCCTTGAGTTTATCAAACGGTATGCTGAAGACAGTGGAAAGCGGCTTGCCGCTCTTAAGAAAAAGGATAAAGCCTGGTGGGAAAGCGAAGTATCCTTTTTTGATGTTAGAAGAACAAGGGCTTGGATTATGCTGAGAAGGATAACACACACTGCGCATCATCGGTCGGAGCAGGGGGTCTTGCTTAGACTGTTGGGAAGGCAAGTCTACAGCGTGTATGGATCGTCGATCGATTCAGGATGTTTACCTGAACACGGAGCAGTTACCATATATCCATATCCTGACGTTGAATCCCTTATTAAAGGGGAATCGGCAGGCGGCCGGAAAGCGAAGTTGCCGGGACCGGGAGATAAGCCATGCACGGAGCGGCCGGATTGTTGAGAGAAGCACTGAAACTGTAAGTGTCACATCCGGAGTTCCCGGATGGACACTAGTTCGAAAGTGCTACAACCCGGTCTTCGAGAAGTGATTTTTGTACACCGCTATCCGCGCTGATGTGCGCGTTAATTCTTTCCAATTCCGGGTTTTTTGACAGGAAATCGACTACGTCCTTTATGCGGAAATCGGGATTTTGGGGGTAGAGATTATCGAAGATGATGCGGAGCAATTCATAATCTTCGGGATAGTCCATGGTAAGTCGCTTGCCGGACAGGTCTTCCATGCATTTTAGGTGGCTAATCTTAAATAGATCCGGATGATTTGGTATATAGATCGTTATGTGTTCCCGTTCGGAAGAAAGAACCGCGCTCTGCCAAAGCCTTTTCAATGCCTGCTTGGAGAGTATTTCAACATCCTGGCCAACGGGATAGGTGCGATCGAGAGTATTGGTCGTGTAATCCGCGTCCGACGACAAATGGAGGCTAATGGCTTCATCGACGATTTCCGGATCGATCAGGGGGCAGTCCGCCTTGATCCGAACGGTGTGTGAGCCTCCGAAAAGTCTGGTCGCCTGGTAATACCTTTCGAGGGGGTCCTCCTCGCACCCGCAATAGACACTTACACCCATATCCGCGCACAACTTCACGATGGGCAGGTCTGCCCTATTGATTGTTGTTGCAACAATGATTTCACTGGTCAGTCTGCTCTGGCTGACCCTGTCAATCACATGTTGGAGGGCAGTCTTGCCCCCCAGGTCCCGGAGCACCTTTGAAGGCAACCGGGTTGATCCCTTGCGTGCCTGTATGATCGTTAAAACCTTGTTTTGCATAGTTACAATTCTCCGGAAGAAATTGCAGCGCGAAGCCGGTGGGCCTCACGGCCAATGGAACTCGTTGTTTTACCGGCAACGGCGAGTGATTATAGGGTGGCTGCGGCATTATCGAGGTCAACGATATGCAGCACCTGCCTCACAAGGCCCAAAGGCTCAATTGATCTATCGGGTGATCGAAGATCGAACTTTAGTGCAATTCCGCCGGGCATTTTTGTGTTTTGATTTCGGAGAAGTTCAACACTGTTTGAAGCCTCCCCGGTGGTCCGGATCACGATCCCTTTCGATTCACATTAAATACAAATCGTGAATAGAACCAGCTTACGGATAGGAGACAAAGGCCGAGGCAAAAGAAGGAAAGCACCCGCCCCCCGCCATAGTCCGGTGAGAGCCGATGCGTCGTAGAGAAACACCTTGGCCACCGTCAATAGAATAACCGGCAGGGAAGCCACTCGGATCAGATCATTATGACGCAGGGTTCCCAGAAACAAGAGTCCGATCCCAAAAAACAGCCAGGCGGCGGAATAGGTATAGATTTCGGCACTACCGATCGCAATCATATCCAGCCGGGTCCCGTGAAAGAATTGGCGCACATCCAGGGACACAAGCACAAAAGTGAGCAAAAGCATGAAACCTTAGCCATATTTGTCCCACCCGCGTTTCCTGAGCAGAGGGAATTCCTTCATGGCTGTCCATATCCAGAAGATGGGAAGGCCATAAGGTAAGAGCAGACCGTTTAGGATTGGCAATTCACCAACGTTTTGCGCCGACCAGAGCGGGTTGTAAACGATGAGATCGAAATAGCTGATTCGGAAGAGCGCAAGTCCGGAAAGCACCAGTCCTCCGAGCACGATGGCTCTTCTTTCAAATCTTTTGCCGGCCCATAAGCAGGCGACACCATAGATGAAGAAGATATTGGTGATTAAGCCTCGCTCAACAAACCCGGGCTTGGCAAAGAGCACATCCCCGCCTAAATGGAAGACGTGACGCGTGAGATAATACCCCATGAGTCCAAGAAGTCCAATGGATGCAGCTTCCAGGGAAAATACCAGCCTGTCATCCTTTTCACGCCCCAGCAAATAACTTCCGGTCATGAAGCACAGGGCGGGCAGTCCGAGTTGAAAAGCAGGCCAATTTACGATTGGAATACCTTCCTGCAAATATAGCTTTGCTTCCACCAGGCTGAATGCCGCAAGCTGCACAACCAGAATGAATTGCGGGATCAGCAGAAATCCGAACACGCAGGCCAGAAGGGCATCAATCCAGCGGAGCGCCTTTATGTCCAACTTGGTGTTGATCCAGGCGACAGCGAGCACTTCCGCTGCAAACGCCACCGAGAGAAACTCGCGTTTGAGTTCGATGGTAAGGCCGATGGAGAGGAACGCGGCAACCACGCCCGCGTAGATGGCCAGAATGTGCTGCTTTCGGGGATAATCACCAGGCAGACGTGTTACGAGGTCCAGCAGTACATAAGTTCCGATTGCGGCAAGCGTCAGCGCTAGAATGCCCCAAAGAAGCGGGATATCGGCATAAAGTGGATTGAGATGGATCTGGAAGTAGCCGATCAGGTAATAGCTCAGGCCCGTGACACCCGTCAGTGCAGCCCAGATCAGCGGATCCCGGCTCCGAGATTGCAGGAAGTAGGCGCCGCCCACGTAAAGAGCCGCAAAAACCCCCAGAACCAAAGCAAATTCCTGGGCGCCGCCATATCGCCAGGCCGCCAGCATGACTAAATTTACCGCTGCCCCTATCCATGGCGCCAGTCCGTACAGCTTCTGGTCCCATTGCGCAAGAGCGATACTTCCGGCGGACAGAAGGCCGAAAAGGCACCACTCCATAGCACCAAACCCGCCGTGAGCCGCGGAAATGCCCATTAGGACAATCGCACCGCAAAGGGCCAGGTAGTTGAGTGCGGATGTAACAGTTTGCAGGTTGATCTTCCCTGCGCTCTCTTTTTCATATTGTTGATTCGAGGAAAAAACGACCGTAGCGCAGGAGGCCTGGAGGAAAAGGCCCAGCCACAGTGTATCACCCGGCTTGAAGTGTCCGCCGTAAAGCCAGATCGGAACCCACGAAAAAGCGCCGAGCACCGCGGGAATCCCCATGGGCCACCAGTCTCTATAGCGGATGACCACCATCAGTCCGGCAAGCACCAGGAAGAGATAAATGAAAAGGATCGATGCCAGCGGATGGGGCGATCTAACCAGGGCAGGCGTGAGGAATCCTCCCATCAGGCCGAGCAAGGCTATCGGCCGGCCGTGCCACGTAGATAGCGACACCGCGACGGCCGTTACGACGGCCAATCCGGTAAAACCGGCCAGGGCCGGTATCAGGGCGTAAAGACTCGTTGCGGCATAGAAACTGGCATACAAGACGGAAATGCCCGCCCCTGACAGTGCCTGGGCGATCCGCGGGCCGTTTGCGAACCCCGGCCGCACCCTTACCCGGTTTCCGGCATAGAGTAGTCCAATGCCGAAGATGATCCCCATCGTAACGCGCACGGTTGGGCTGAGCAGACCGGTTTCGATCGAATACTTGACCAGGAAAAAGCCTGCAAGCGCGAGGGCCACAGCCCCAAGCCAGACGAAGGCCGTGGCGCCGAATTGGCGTTCAAAGCCTTCTGAGCGTTTTTCCGCATGGTTTGCGGCCGGCATCCCGGTATGCAAACTCAACGACTCTTCCCGGTCCTGATCTAATTCGATAGTATCACCCTCCGATGCCAACGACGCGGCCGCGGGAGTAACCGGCTCATCAGGTTGGGGCGCGGAGGCGGGTTCCGCATGGTCCAGGTCCCCCGCCAAGCCGGTCCTGACTTCGGATTTTCGAGACTGCGCCTCACTGTCGCCGGCCGGTCTTCTCAAACTCATTCCAAGTTCTGCCATATCCCGCCGCAACTGCGCCATCTCCCGGCGCAGCTTCCCAATTTTGCTGAGGTTGATCCATGGCAGTATCAGGCAAGCCAAAACTAAACCTAGAATTATGAGACCGAATAGTACGGCCATTATTGTTCTCCTTCATTTCTCCTGTAAGATAAGCGGCTTGCCAGGATCTGGCAGGCATAATATATGCCACTCGACACCAAGTCAATTACTTGCGAGATTACAAGGAGATAGGTCCCAGCCTTCCCCTATTTGCATGCTGCTGAAGTTGTGGGTTGACATTTCATGAGCACATGCCATACATTTTCTGCATGGTAAAAAGAGCAAAACTCTCAGATGAGGATCGCGACTTTTTTGATTTAGTCTCGCGGGCGGCATTCTGCAACCCGTTCGGCGAAGAACGGGCGGAGTTGGACCAAAAGATCACAGGATGTCCGGCTGATACACCCCATGATGAGTGTATTGACTGGACTATCCGCAGAGTGCAGGAAAGGGTGCTGCGGCTGGCCGGCAATGGAGAGGCTGATCTTCGCCTCTACTCGGCACAAGATCGCCAGAACCTTCAGGCGGCCTTTATGTTCGACATTTTCCACCGTGTTGCCGATCGCTTTGATGCCCTGATACAAGATCAGATACAACTCGGGCAAGTTCCTTCTCCTGTGCCGTTCGCTCGCGAAACCCTTGTGATGTTTTCCGAACGGGGGTTCAGCTTCCCGGAATCCATTCGATTTTTTGCTATGCTCTATCAGATACGGCGTGCCTTCTACTTCATCAACCGGAGCCTTATCGGCTCCAGCCCTTCCATGCGCAACCTGCGGCTTCATTTATGGAACAATGTTTTTACGCACGATATCTGCTGGTACGAACAGTACCTTTGGAACCGAATGGAGGATTTTTCTACTCTTCTGCTCGGTGAAACGGGGACGGGCAAGGGTACGGCAGCAGCGGCAATAGGGCGCTCGGGCTTTATCCCTTATGATGAGAAAAGAGGGTGCTTTACCGAGAGTTTTACACGCAACTTCATTGCGATAAATCTTTCCCAATTTGCGGAATCCCTTATCGAATCGGAGCTTTTCGGCCACAAGAAGGGCGCCTTTACCGGAGCAGTCGAACATCACGACGGCGTATTCACCAGGTGTACCCCTTACGGCTCGATCTTTCTGGACGAGGTCGGGGATATTTCCGTGCCCATTCAGGTCAAGCTCCTGCAGGTGCTTGAGGATAGAACGTTTATGCCCGTGGGAAGTCACCGGCAACTCCGGTTCAGCGGCCGTGTTATTGCGGCAACCAATCGTCCGTTGGATGAGCATCGCCGGAAAGGCCAATTCCGGGAGGACCTGTTTTACCGTCTTTGCTCGGATGTGATTGTTGTCCCGCCACTAAGGCAAAGGCTGCGGGAAGAGCCCAAAGAGCTTGATAGAATGATTGCCCATGTCGTAGGGCGACTCATTGGCGAAGACTCGGAGGAACTTATCCAAATGGTCCGGGAGGTGATCGGGAGCGAACTTGGCCTCGGCTATCCCTGGCCCGGAAATGTTCGAGAACTCGAGCAGGCGGTACGAAGGATACTTCTTACGAAGCGAATCGGCCCGGATTCCGGAAAGAACATTTCCAGGGACTGTGTTCCCTGTTTGTTCTGCCAAACTGAAAACGGGGCCATGAGCGCCCGGGAACTGCTGGAGAAATACTGTCTGCTCCTCTATGAGAGGTTTGGCAACTACGAGGAAGTCTCGCGGCGTACTCAACTCGACAGGCGGACAGTTAAAAAATACATCCTGCAAGGACAAAAGGTCCGGCAAGATGGTTTTGAATCGCCCACTGAAGAGCCGGGCTAATTGTGCGCCTGTCCAAACCTGCTTCGGGAGGGCATAAAGCCCTCCCTACAAAAGAACCGCGTGACGGCGCCGTAGGGGCGGGGTTTATCCCCATAAGCGCTTAAATAAGCAGCGCTTGAACATTGCCTGTAATGTCAATGCCCCAACGGGGCAACATAATTTAGCCCTGGGTAAGCGGAAGCGCCACCCTGGGTTTT
>OMOE01000013.1:16684-27622 GCA_900290365.1 Syntrophobacter sp. SbD1
CATTGCCCTGAAAGGGCTACATAGAAATCGTCCTGTGTTAGTAGCTGCGTTTTGCAACACGAATTTTATGTAACCCCTACGGGGTATAGGAAAAAATAAATATGGAACCCCACACCCAGGGTGGCGTTTTGCTGACCCTGGGCTGAATTTATTCAGCCCTTTCAGGGCTTACACGCAAATTCTGAAACACTTTAGGTAACTGAAGTCATGCATGTCTGATTTCATATTTAAGCGCTTATGGGGTTTATCCCCGCCCGCTCTTGAACGCAAATTGGTATTAGTAACCAGGTGCTCGACATTCTTGAATTCCGGGTCCCCTGTCACGACAGATGCGTCGTGCTTTAATGCGCTCGCCACCACAAAGCAATCGGCAAAAGAGAGAGCATAGTGCGCCTTTATTTCCGACGCCGAAACAATGAGGTCCCAGGAGGCCGGCACCATCTCAACGGAGAGATCGTGAAAGTGCCTTCACCGGGTCATCGGACATGGGAACGATACCCGCGTGGTTTGCCTGACCCTCAATTTTCCACCACCTCACCGATTGTTTCCAGGAACCGGTGAATCGCAGGATTATCGTCATCGGGGCGCCAGATAACGGCTAGTTCTGTTGTGGGCGCCGGGCCCTCCAAAGGCCTGTAGACTACGCCCGATCTCTGAAGGCTCCGCAATGATGCAGGGACGATGGAAACGCCCATGCCCACCGCGACAAGGCTAACTATAGTTTGAGTGGTGCGGGCCTCCTGAACGATCCGTGGAAAAAATCCGGCCTGGGCGCAAATGCTCACGAACTGATCGTAGAATCCCGGTGCGTCATGGCGGGGGACCTGAAGGAAAGGCTCCCCGGCAAGCGCCTTGAGCTCGATCTTTCTGCGCGTGGCCAACGGGTGCGCCCTCGGCAATACGACTACCAGGGGTTCTTTCGCGATTACCCGTATGGCCAAAGATTTTTCGAAAATCACAGGAGGGCGTATCAGGCCCACATCAAGCCGCTGCGCCCGTACTGCCTCCATCTGCTCTTCGGTGGTCAGTTCCCTCAGAATCAACGACATTTCCGGATATCGGGTCCTCATGAGGCGAAAAATCGCAGGGACTTTGCCATAAACCGCGCCGCTGACAAAGCCCACTTCCAGTTGCCCGATTTCGCCGCGCGCCGCACGCTGCGCAGCATGTACGGCCTGATCGGCCTGGGCGAGTATTTTGATTGCTTCCTGCAAAAAAACTCTTCCTGCAGCAGTCAGTTCCACACGCCGCTTTGTCCGCGACAGCAACTGGACGCCCAATTGCTGTTCCAATGCCTTGATTTGCTGGCTGAGAGGCGGCTGGGCCATGCCTAAGCGCTCTGCGGCGCGCCCGAAGTGCAGCTCTTTGGCAACCGCTACGAAATATCTCAGGTGTCTAAATTCCATCGTGATGATCCCGTTTAATATGTTTTAAGTATCATAAAGCTAATTTTAATATATTTGAAATCTTAATCCCGCAACACTAATATTAACGGGAAGTCTTAAAAGGAGGACCAGGATTGGCTATTCAGGAGATATCGTGCGCCACGGCCGGGCAGGCAGTTGCCGTGCCGCTCGCTGCCCAAAGCCGGGCGGGAGTGCTTACGGCTTTGTTCATCACCGGCTTTGGCACTTTTCTGGGTCTCTATGCCACTCAGCCGCTGCTTCCGGAGTTTCGCCATGTTTTCCGGGCATCGGAAGTAATGGTGAGCCTTACCGTTAGCGCGCCGATACTGGCGGTGGCGCTGTTGGCCCCACTGGTCGGGTTGCTGGCCGACGCCGTGGGACGCAAGCGGGTTATCGTCGCCGCCATGTTCGGCCTGACTATCCCGACGGCGTTGGCCGGCACAGCGGCCGGCCTTACGCAGATTATCGTCTGGCGTTTTATGCAGGGGCTTTTTGTTCCGGGCATTATCGCCGTTGCCATGGCCTACATAAGTGAGGAATCACCACGCCGGTTGGCCGGTTCCACGATGGCGATCTATGTGACCGGCACTGTTGTCGGAGGTTTTTCGGGGCGCTTTATCGTCGGCTTGATCGAGACGCACTGGGGATGGCGAACGGCTTTTTTTGTCCTCGCCGCCATCACGCTTGCCGCAGCCCTGATCACGTGGCGCCTGCTGCCGCGTTCAACAAAATTCGTACGAAAACGCAATGCTGCCGCAGCATTTGAATCCATGCGAGCTCATTTGCGCAACTCTCAGCTCCTGGCGACTTGCGCGGTTGGGTTTAACGTGCTGTTTTGCATGGTGGCGGCATTTACCTACGTTAACTTCTACCTTGCGGATAAACCCTTTTATCTTGGTTCCGCCGCTCTGGGATCGATCTTTGGCGTCTACCTCATTGGCGCCGTGATTACGCCGGTGGCAGGACGTATCCTGGACCGTGTCGGCCACCGCCGGGCGCTGGTCGGGGCTGTTGGAATATCTGCGGCCGGTATGCTTCTTACGACGATCCATTATGTGCCGGCCGTGATCGCAGGACTGACGCTGGAGGCCACCGGAGTATTCGCCTCCCAGTCAGCTTCATCGAGCCACGTGGGCAAGGCGGCAATCGAGGGCCGGTCCAGCGCCGCAGGCATTTATGTGGCCCTCTACTACCTCGGAGGCTCCATGGGCTCGATTATACCCGGTCTTCTCTGGAAACAGGCCGGATGGCCCGGGTGCGTCGCTACTATCGTGTGCATGCAGCTTGTGACTCTGTTAATCGCCCACAAATTATGGCACGACTGATACAAGGCAAAAGGCAAAAGTTAGGCGGTGGGACCGCCGGCCGGGTTCGCCACTCAAACCTTCGGCGGCGGCAAGAGGCGATGGGGCGGTGGGACTTCCGTCCGGGTTTTATAAAGTGTGAGCCAACCCCGGCGCGCCACGGTTCTTGACTTTAAATCCATGATTTGACATAGCTGAAAAACGTAAGTGTAATTTATCGATTCCGTCCTACCACGAACCGCGAACCACGGATCGCACGGATGATCACGGATAAAATGATTCATAGGGAATTGAGCGAATCTATCATCGGGGCCGCCATGAGGGTCCTGAACACTTTCAAACCAGGTCTGAATGAGATTATTTCGTGACATTTGTTCTGGCTTCGTGAATCGACCAGAAATGAGATGGAAGTGAGCCAGAATCGGTGTAAGATACTATCTTGAATGGATCTGGTGATCTCGACTGGCGGAAGACGCAGACTGGAATGCTTCTCGTATTTGAAAGCAGGGACGGAAAATGCAGCAGAGTCAAGAGGATCTAAAGAAACTGATCAAAGAGAGTATCCGAGAGGTATTCAGGGAAGAGCGGTTGGGCTTGTGCGAAATCATGATTCCCCGTGTCTCTAGGAAGGAACTGGATGAGATCCACAGCAAATTCGGTTCTCCAGCGGATTACGGAGAGCATGACTTCACCGATATGACCGATTGGGTGAAGGGATGAGATGAGGGTCAGATTCCATAGCCGGGCGGTGAAAAAGACAAGGAGAGAATTCGCCTCAAGTTAAAGTCCCTTGTCGGCGCCATCGAAGCGCAAGGCATTATCCCTTTTAAAGAGCTTGATATCAAAAGGCTTGAGGGTGAATGGAAAGGCTTTTTGCGGATTCGGTTGGGAAAAATAAGGGTCATCTTTCGCATAGACAAAGAAGAAGATGTCCTTCTGGTGTATGAAATCGATTATAGAGGGGATGTTTACAAGTAAGTTCCGAAGAAGGCACAGCAGTTAAAAAGTTGTTTTATTTGATCTTTGATGCTCTCCCCGGCTACGAACTACGAACTACGAACCACGGATGACACGGATAAAATGATTCATGGTATACTACGAGGCGACTTTTCCTGCTGCCTAGCGTTAATGGTGCAAAAATCATGTGCAAAGTGCTGTGAACTGATACACAATAACAGGGCAATCACGGTCCTTTAGCGACAATTTTAAGATGGAGCTTAATATGAACATTGCCAGAAGTGTGGAAGTGGCGAGTCTTTATTTTCCGGACAAACCTGCATTGATATTCGAGGGAAAAACCTACACGTACAAGGAGTTGAATCAACAGGTGAACCGGCTTGCCAACGCCCTTGCAGCCCTTGGATTGGAAAAGGGCGATCGGGTAGGCCTTTTTTTGCCTAACATTCCGGGTTTTGTGATCGGCTACTATGCAGCCCAGAAGCTGGGGGCTATCGTCGTTTCGATCAACTCCATGTCAAAGAAAAGGGAAGTACAATATATAGTCAGCGATTCAGGGTGCAAGATACTCCTGACGACTCGCGAACTGCGTGAAGAGGTCCCCGCCGGCGAGTTGCCCACGCTGAAGAATATAATAATCGCCGAAGGCGAAGCTGGAAACGATCTTGATATCAACAGCCTGATGGCAAAGGGAGAAGCCGATTTCCGCTGTCGTGACATGGACCCGGGCGAGGCGGCGGCTATTCTTTACACTTCGGGCACCACCGGTTATCCCAAAGGCGCCGTGCTGAGTCATATGAACGTCGTTTCGAATTCGACCACAGCGGGCAATTGTTCCGGAGTAATGCCCGAGGACCGCTTACAGCTGTTTCTGCCTCTTTTTCACTGTTTTGGCCAGAATTACATCATGAACGGGGCATATAACAAGTGCGCCACCATCGTCCTGCACCGGCGTTTCGAACCCGAGCCGGTGCTCGATGCAATGGTCCGTCACCGCGTAACGATGCTCTTTGCCGTGCCGACCATTTATATACACTTTATCAATATGGACACCTCCCGCTATGATCTGTCAAGCCTTCGCTACTGCTTTACGGCCGCGGCGACCATGCCGAGGGAAACGGCCCTTCAATGGAAAGATAAATTCGGGATGCTGACCTATGAAGGGTACGGACTGACCGAGTCCTCACCTTGCGCCACCTACAATCACAGCTATCGGCATAAACACGGCAGTATAGGAACACCTATCGAAAATGTGGATGTGATGATTGCAGATGATGCAGGCAATGCATTGCCCTTTGGAGACCAGGGAGAAATTGTCATCCGGGGACCGAATGTGATGAAGGGCTACTGGGGAAAACCCGAGGCCACGGAAAAGGCGGTTCGCAACGGATGGCTCCGCTCGGGCGATATCGGGGTGATGGATGACGAGGGATATTTTTTCATCACGGACCGGGTAAAGGACATGATCAATGCGGCGGGGTTCAATGTTTATCCAAACGAGGTCGAGCAGGTCATCTATCAGAATCCCTCGGTTCAAGAGGTGGCGGTCTATGGGGTTGCCGATCCGGTAAGAGGTGAAACGGTCCACGCCAGTATTGTTTTGAAGGATGGCATGACGGCTACCGAAGAGAGCATAATCGAGTTTTGCAGGTCAAATATGGCCGTCTACAAGGTCCCCAGAAAGGTAGTCTTTACCGACCTGTTGCCCAAAAGCGCTACGGGCAAGATTTTAAAGAGAGTTTTACGGGGAGACGAGTAGAGCAGGACTGAGGACTGAGGACTGAGGAGCAGGAAGCGGAGGAGGAGGGAGCGTGAAGTGTGAAGTGTGAGGTGTGAGGTGTGAGGTGTGAGGCGGGAAGCGGGGAGCGTGAACCACGGATGGGGAGCGCAGCGCGGTGGATTGCCACGGATAAATGCGCCGGGTGTATCTCAAACTGACCTTTTATGCTTATTGGGGAACTCTCCTCGGATGTTCAAGGCTCATCGGTCTCGTCCCGGCCGGCAATCTGCTTCTCAAGTTCTTCCAATGATGGGAGAGTATCAACAATTGCCTGCCGTAAAGGGTTCAGCCCTTTTTATGGGTAGTCAGAGTACTCAATATATACCCGACTAAATACACCTTTGATTGACGATTTTTCGATATTCAATCCATCCAAGCTTTATTATAAGGATTTTGGGCAGACCGATAAAAACAATTCATCCTCCACATAACGCAGTTGTCCTCGATAGAGTCTCGATGGTCCGTCCATGTATGACGAAAGACTTTGGCGCGGAGGCATGGGTTTACCAAATGCTGGGAGAGGTATGCCTTGAAATCACGGAAACCAGCTTCTCCTAACATTTCATTTGCAGTGTTGATTTGGACAATCGTATGATTTTGCGGTCTATCGGGTTGTCAAGGGAGTTTTTTCGGGCGGAATCCGACTCGGAATTCGATTCGGCGTTAGCGAAGTGCATAGTTGATGCATTATTCCGATTCAGATAGGAGCCGCAATGCCAAAAGTTCTTATGCCCCTGCCCAGTCTCGACTTCGATCCCACCGAAAGCGCCGGGAGTTGGCTGATGCTAACCGAAGCCGGTCATCGCGTCGAATTTGCAACGCCCGATGGACGGCCCGGCGCCGCCGATGACATCATGCTCACCGGATGCGGACTCGATTTTTGGGGCTTTATTCCCGGTCTGCGCAATTTCACGCTCCTAGGCAAAATTCTCCGAGCCAATCGCCAGGCCCGAAATGCCTACCACGCCATGGAGCAGTCCCACGAGTTTCAAAATCCCCAGCGTTGGCAGGATATTCAGCCGGACGATTACGACGCGTTGCTGCTGCCGGGAGGCCACCGTGCCCGCGGCATGCGCCAGTATTTGGAGAGTGCTGAGCTGCAGCGTATTGTTCTCGATTTCTTCTTAAAGGAAAAGCCGGTTGCCGCAATCTGCCACGGTGTGCTGCTTGCCGCACGCACAATCGATCCAGCCTCTGGCCGCCCCGTTCTCTACGGTCGCCGGACTACTGCACTTACCTGGGCACTTGAGCGTTCCGGAATGATGGCCGGTCGCATCGGCCGGTTCTGGGATCCAAGCTATTATCGCACCTACCTCGAAAAACCGGGGCAACCGACTGGCTACATGTCCGTTCAACATGAGGTGACTCGGTCCCTGGCAAAGGAATCCGACTTCATCGATGTCCCAGCGAGCAGTTCGCACTTCCGCGCTCAGACCAGCGGTACCCGTCGCGACGCTCCCAATGACTCTGCCCCGGCTTTCGTGGTTCGCGACGGCAATTATCTATCGGCCCGCTGGCCTGGGGACGTTTTCACTTTCGCCAGAACCTTCGCTGCAATGCTCGATGAGAAAAAAAGTTGTTGAAATCGAGATCGGCCAGATAATTGGGTTCTTCGCCGGATCGGAGCGGCACGTTGGATGGCACCTCTGAAGTAAGAACCACGGTGAGAAGCCCGGTCTCGTTGGTATATTCTTATATTTGACCGGGATACAGGTGTTCAGTTATCTGGGTGGTTCTACTTACAAGGAAAGCCCCGGCGGGGGCGTACCACTGGAGATTGTCGAGGTTGAGTGGAAGAGATGTCTGAAATTTTCTTGGTTCGCTTGTTCTCCTTCTGCACTTTGTTCTCTCACATGTTTGGAGCGGTCAGGAAGGCCCGCCAGGGTCACGAAGAACACGAAGGAGCCACGAAGAAAAGAAGGTCCACAAAGAAAACCAATCTAGATAAGCACCTTTGTGGCCTTTCGAATCTAAAAAGTACGAAGAAGAGAAAGCACACGAAAACCCTTCTCATACAAGATCTCTGGCAATGATTTTCCTAAAGATCGACCGTGGCCTATCGAACAGGTCGGCGGAATGCGGCCGGGTTGTCGATCGTGTATCCTTTGTGCTCTTCGTGACCAAAAAAAGCATTCAAATCTAAAGTTAACAGCATTAGGTCCGCCCCCCGGCCCGTCATCTTCTGGTCCGGATATTTGGCAGGAAAGCCGTGAACATTCCGAGCAACGGCAAGAATGAACAAATGTGATAAACGTATTCAATGCTGTACACATCTGCTAATTTTCCGAGTACCGCGGCGCCGATGCCGGCCATGCCGAAAGCAAGCCCAAAGAACAATCCGGCTACCATCCCCACTTTGCCCGGCACGAGTTCTTGCGCAAACACAAGAATTGCCGGGAAAGCCGAGGCTAGTATAACCCCGATTATGAAGGTCAAAACGCCTGTCCAGGCAAGATTTGCATATGGCAACATCAAAGTGAAAGGCGCCACGCCAAGTATAGATACCCAGATAACACCCTTACGGCCGATCCGATCACCGATAGGCCCACCGAGAACAGTTCCCAGAGCCACCGCGAACAAAAAAACAAACAGGTGAATTTGGGCCGATTGAACAGGTAAATGAAATTTGCTGATCAGGTAAAATGTAAAATAACTATTTATGCTCGACAGGTAGAAAAATTTGGAGAAAATCAGGATCAACAAGACCAGCGTCGTTTTAATGATGGCCGGCGTGGGGAGCGCTTCCCCCACAACCGCATGAGACCTGGCCGCCTTGGTCCTTTGCGCTTGCTGGGCCTTGTACCAACCACCTACCTGCCACAATACGGCAATGGCAAATAATGCTGCCAGGGAGAACCATGCAAGGCTTTCTTTTCCCCTCGGAAGGATAAACCATGCAGCCAGTAGCGGCCCAATTGCGGTACCGGTATTTCCGCCGACCTGGAAAATGGACTGAGCCAGTCCGAAGCGCCCTCCGGAAGCCATTCGCGCCACTCTCGAAGATTCGGGATGGAAAATCGAAGAACCGCTGCCTACCAGGGCTGCGCCAATGAGCAGAATGCCGTAGCTCGGCGCAATAGCGAGAACCAGCAGACCCATCAGGGTCGAACTCATCCCGATAGCCAACGAATAAGGCTTAGGGTGCCGATCCGTATAAAATCCTACCAGTGGTTGCAGCATCGATGCGGTTATTTGATATGTTAAGGTGATAAGCCCGACCTGAGCGAAGCTGAGCGAAAAGGTGGCCTTGAGCAAGGGATAAATCGCCATGATCAGCGACTGGAGCATGTCATTCAAAAAATGAGACAAGCTGAGCGCACCCAGTATCTTAAAAACGGCGCCTTTCGCACCAGACACCGAGAAACTGCCCGCACCGGGATCAGTTTTTTCTACCGGAAGGGCCGCCTCCGGCCCGAGCATACCTGCTATATTATCGCTCTTTTCATTCATTGAGTTCCTGACACTCCTCCCGCCGTATTTCGTTTAGATCGCAAAATACGTTCCCGCCTTTCGAAACCGTTACGCGACGTCGCGCATTTGTTGGCAAATAGTGTTCGGACCTTGCAGCCTCATCGTCCAACAAATGGGAGAGACCGCGCCAGATAACAGCACTATTATGAACTCATTTTCCGTAAAACTGCAAGGGGCAGGCGTGAGTTCAGGACTGAGGACTGAGGACTGAGGACTGAGGACCAAAAAGGGCAATTGGGAATTAGGAATTACGAATGTACGCCTCACTTCGTTCGGGAGGCTTCTCCCTTCCAATATCTGATATCCGCAATCCGATATGAGCAAAGGCCGGCGCCGTGCATGTGCCGGGAAGCATATACTTCAGTTGCCAATCGCCGGTCAAAATCAGTTGCCAGTCGTCAGAGAAATGCTCTTTATGGCCACTGAATACTGCTTCAATGTGCTTAGTTGGGCATTTTTTATACCTTGAAAATGCACTTTTAAGGCTTTCCAATGACCCGACCCAATGTAGAGTCCCCCGGAGCAGAAGGTGAATCATGCGATATATGTGGATAGTTGCGAGATCTACTGTAGGGTATACTTCTTGGAAAGTCTTTGGACGCTGACCAGAAATATTTCGACTCCGCTCGAACCCAGCGTCGCCTTCTCCACATTTTGGAACTGTCCGGCCATCTGCAGCCTTTCAGGTTCTGAAAGCCTTTCTTCAATCAATGGAAGCAGTTCCGAGTTTTCTTTGCGGATGTGCTTTCTAACGAGATCCACGTACAGATCGGCTCTTTCCTTCAATTCATAGCGCTCAGCCTCCGAGCAGGAGTGAAGAGTCACTGCCTTGGATCTTATCTGTCCCATTATCGTGCGGGCCTCGCGGTGGTCTTTGATGAGCGAGTCGATAATAGAATCAATTCGGACAGCTAGAGTGAGGGACAGCGCCGGGAACAGTACTTGCTCTTCTTTTCCGTGGTGATACCGGTCCACATAAACATCGAAAAATTCGATTAGCGCTTCGAGGTCTTTTGTCTCGCCCTCCTTTAAATCCACAGCTTTCGTCATCAACCTCCGGAGAACTGCGAGCATCTTCATGGTCGCGCCATGCTCTTCTCTGAGCGCATCCTTTGGATCCATACGGGCGTCCCCTCTCATCGCCATTAGAAGAAAGAATTCCTATTCGACGTATCACTCCTCGACCAGGATGGCTCCCGGCGCACATTCCTCGGCTGCCTTTCTAACTTTATTCTCCAGATGAGCAGGCACGCTATCGACACGAACGATCGACCGCAGTTGGTCCTCGTCAAAATCAAAAACTTCAGGACAAACCTTGTGGCAATTGCGGTCACCCATGCACAGATCGTAGTCGATTTTCACCTTCATGGCATCCTCCTTATGGTAGAACGATTCAAACTCACGACGCTCAGTCAATCTCTCAATCCATGTCACATGTCACCAAAACCAGGTGAACAAAGAGATATCTCTCCGGCGCAAGTTAATCACCTTGTTTGAAAAAACACACATGAGAGCCGTGAATCGTCAATCGTGAATCGTGAATCGTGAATCGTGAAGAGCCGATAAGCCGATAAGAGCCGTGAATCGTCAATCGTGGCTATTTCATGTCAAAAACCGTATTCTAAGACTCTAAAAACGCCAACTATAACCACTCTTCTCTTGACCAGTAACACTCTAGCGTGGCCCGACCGCCGGCTAGACGTCAAGACATTTAATTGCTTTTGCCGAAACCGAGATAAGTGATTATCTTATAATTTCAATGCAATGTATTTAGTGCCGGATCAGGGGGCATCAGAATGAAATTCCAAAGATTGGCTCTGATGACTATTTTCGCTGCAATTGTCACAGCTCAGGCAGGAATGGGGCCGGATATAGATCGACATCATGATTTTGATCGGCCCAATATTGGCATCGGTCACGTGCCGCTTCAGGATAGGGCGCCGGCCTTCAGTTCTCCTCAGGTGGAAATGGCCCCAAACGGAGACAGGGGGAGCAACTATCCGCCCTATTACCATCCTGA
>OMOE01000014.1:0-1268 GCA_900290365.1 Syntrophobacter sp. SbD1
CTATAAAATCGAATCATTAGCTGCCTAGGGGACGTTCGTTGCCCCCTGAAGTTTCACAAGAGGATCCTCAAACGTTTCTGGACCCCGGCCTCAAGATCGACCGTGGCCCCATGCTGGAGCCATTCGGTTGCGGCCGGGTTATCAATCGCCGGGGTGACGGTCTTATTGAGTTTTGCAAGAGGCTCTCGTAATTGCCCTTTTCGCTGTTATGGAGCATCTAAAATCTAAAATAACCTATTAAATCAACTGGATGAGGGACCAGACATCAAAAGTTGTCCTGTATTTTCAGCGACTACAGCCGGGATAATGAGAGAATTAGCAGTTCTTTTTCGCTGTTCGTCCTCAACCGCTTACATTGTAAAATGCAGGCCGTTGGTTTTTGCTGCTCCCTGCTCCCTGTCCATCGTATTTGGATTCTATTTTCAATAAAACGACGTCTCGGGCCATGAGTTTCGGGTCAAGAGGACAGTGGTCTTTGAGAACCACATAAATGAGCCACAAATAACGGACAGGGAACACCCCAACGGGAGCTTGTTCATTCCTAATTCCTAATTCGTCCTAATTGGGTTTTCTCGCGTGCAGCATAAAATCCGCGAGGACCAGCAGCGTCATTGCTTCCAAAACCGGTACTATTCTTGGAATGGCCGAAATGTCATGGCGGCCCTTTACACTTATAAGAGCGGGTTCGCCGCTGGAGTTCACCGTTCTCTGCGTTTTTGATATCGACGGAATTGGCTTCACTGCGGCCCGTATTACTATTTCCATCCCCGTCGAGATGCCTCCAAGAATCCCGCCGGCGTGATTGGACTCGTAACCATCGGCAGTTATCGGATCGTTGTTCTGGCTGCCGAGCATCCCTGCTGCCCGAAATCCCTCACCTATTTCAACCCCTTTGACTGCCCCTACCGACATGATTGCCGCAGCCAGCCGCGCGTCAAGTTTATCGAACACGGGTTCGCCAAGACCGGGAGGGCACCCTTTGGCGCGGATTTCTACTACTCCTCCTGCCGAATCGCCCTCCGTCCTGATTTCTTTGAGCCGGGCCAGCATCTTTTGCGCTGCTTGCGAATCCGGGCAGTAAAGCTGGTTTCTATTTATTTCTTCCGGGTCGAATTCGTGGCATTCCACACCCGCAAGGGCAAGAGTGAAGGCCTGTACGGAAATTCCGCGCCCATCCAGAAATTTCCGGGCGACCGCGCCGGCAGCCACTCGGGCTGCGGTCTCACGCGCCGAACTCCTTCCCCCGCCCCGCCAGTCTCTTATGCCGT
>OMOE01000014.1:1278-29159 GCA_900290365.1 Syntrophobacter sp. SbD1
TGCCAGTCTCTTATGCCGTATTTCTGTTCATATGTCCTGTCGGCGTGACCGGGCCGGTAGAGTTTGGAAATTTCCGAATAGTCGCTGCTTCGCACGTCCCTATTGTATATAATAAGGCTGATGGGGGTCCCTGTTGTGAGCCCCTCGAAGACTCCCGACAGGATTTCAACGGCATCGGTTTCGGCCCGTGGTGAGCTGATCGCCCCTCCGGGCTTCCTGCGGTCCATATCCTTTTGAATGTCCGCAGGGCTTAAGGGGATTGATGGCGGGCATCCGTCGATGACGGCCCCCAGGGCCGGGCCGTGTGACTCTCCCCAGGTGGTTACTGAAAAAATGCGTCCAAAGCTGTTTCCTGCCAAGGTAGGTCCTTTCTGGGAGCGGGAAGCGAGGAGCGGGAAGCGGGAAGCAAAACACCTTCCTGCTCCCATTTTCGACACTGTTTAATGAAAAAGTGATACATTATATTATAATTGAGAAGAACGGACAGAAGATTCCTATATTGTTTTGAAGCGGAGGGAAGGGATGAGTGACCATCATCCGAATTATTGGGAGGATGTGGAACAGCAGGTCGAACAGGAACTCGAACTGCCTCCCATGTATAAGGTTCTTCTCCATAATGATGATTATACTACTATGGAGTTTGTCGTCGAAATTCTCCAGCAGGTCTTCCGCAAGGATGCCGCTGAAGCCACTCGGATAATGCTCCTGGTCCATAAGACAGGGTCCGGTGTTTGCGGAGTTTTTGTCGAGGATGTAGCTGAGACTAAAGTGGAGATCGTGCACCATCTGGCAAAAAAGAGCGGGTTTCCGCTCAGGTGCACTATGGAAGAAGCATAAGATGATAAATAAAGAGCTCGAAATCACATTTGCGGCAGCGATCAAGGAAGCAAAACAGCGCCGGCATGAATTTTTCACTTTGGAGCATATTTTATACGCCATAATTCATGACGCTACGGGCAGACGCATCCTTTACCAATGCGGGGCTGACCTGGATAAGCTCAAAGAGCGCCTCGACAAGTATTTCGACGAGCGTTCGGAAAAATTGCCCGACGGGGTGGAACAGGACCCGATTCAGACAATGGCCGTTCAGCGCGTTTTGCAGCGGGCACTCATGCATGTGCAGGGAGTGGAGAAAAAAGAAGTGGACGCCGGCGACATTCTGGCGGCCATGTTTTTCGAAGAGAACTCCTACGCAGTCTATTTTCTGAAATCTCAGGGAATATCGAGGCTCGATGTACTCAGCTATATTTCCCACGGTGTCTCCAAGGTGCCGGACTCCGAGGAAGGCGAATTTCAATCTGTTTCCCAGGATCAGCCCAGCCGCAAGGCCGGCGCCCTGGAGAGCTTCGCTGTAAACCTCATCGAAAAGGCCGGTCAGGGTCTGATCGATCCGCTTATCGGCCGTGATGAAGAAATTCTAAGGACGCTTCAGATACTTGGCAGGCGCAGCAAGAATAACCCCATCTTCGTGGGGGACCCGGGCGTAGGTAAAACCGCCATTGCGGAAGGGCTTGCGCTCAGAATATACAAAAAGGAGGTCCCACCTGCATTTTTCAATGTCGAGATCTTTGCGCTCGACATGGGTGCTCTTCTTGCCGGGACCAAATTCAGGGGTGATTTCGAAGCTCGACTCAAGGGCGTGATCCTCGAACTTAAGAAGAAACGCGGAGCGATTCTTTTCATTGATGAAATTCATACGGTTGTCGGCGCCGGTGCGACGAGCGGCGGGTCCATGGACGCTTCCAACATACTTAAGCCGGTGCTTGTGGCGGGCGGGCTCCGCTGTATCGGCTCAACAACTTACTAGGAATACAAGAACCACTTCGAAAAAGACCGGGCGCTCAGCCGCCGTTTTCAAAAAGTTGAAATTCGCGAGCCTTCGGTCGATGAGACTTATCGAATACTCCAGGGGTTGCGGCCGTATTACGAACAGCATCACGGGGTCAGGTATACTGACGGCTCACTGAGGGCCGCCGCCGAATTGGCGGGCAGGTATATAAACGACAGGTACCTGCCTGATAAGGCAATCGATGTGATTGACGAAACCGGGGCAAGCCTGCGCCTCAAAAAAGACAAAAGGGTCCGAAGGATCGTCGCGGTGCGGGATATCGAGACTGTGGTGGCCAGGATAGCCAGAATTCCTGCCCGCAGCGTCACTTCCGCAGATCAACTCAGGCTTCAAAGCCTGGATGAAGAGCTCAAGAGAACCGTTTTTGGACAGGACCAGGCAATTGATATGCTGGTAAAAGCGATCAAGAGATCGCGGGCCGGCTTGCGGATCCCTGAAAAACCGACCGGATCTTTTCTTCTCATCGGTCCCACCGGGGTGGGGAAAACCGAAGTGGCAAAGCAGCTTGCCAAGGTCCTGGGCAACAATTTCCTGCGGTTCGACATGAGCGAATACATGGAGAAGCACACAGTGTCCCGTTTGGTAGGCGCTCCTCCGGGGTACATCGGGTTCGACCAGGGCGGCCTTCTCACAGATGCCATCCGCAAGCAGCCTTACACGGTCCTGCTGCTCGATGAAATCGAAAAGGCGCACCCGGATTTGTTCAGCATCCTTCTCCAGGTAATGGACCACGCTACTTTGACCGACAATAACGGTAAGAAGGCGGACTTTAGAAATGTGATCCTGCTCATGACTTCAAACGCAGGCGCCAGGGAGATGAATGCGCCTTCGATCGGGTTTGAGGGGGGTGAGCGGCAGGATACTCGAGTCGCAAAAGGCATTAAGGCCGTCGAAAAGCTTTTCAGCCCCGAGTTCCGTAACCGGCTTGACGGCGTTATTCCATTCAATGGTCTTAGCATCGGAATTATGGAGAGGATCGTCGATAAGTTTTTGGCCGAAGTTGAAGAACAGCTCGCAGAGAAAAACATCCGGTTCGAGCTTAGCCGCAATGCCAGAAGGTGGCTGGCGGAAACGGGCTATGACTCCAATTTCGGTGCGCGGCCGCTTGCAAGGTTCATCCAGTCCGAAATCAAGGACACTCTGGCCGACGAAATCCTGTTTGGAAGACTGGTCAAGGGAGGCCGGGTAAAGATTTACCGGCCCGAAGAAGCGCCAGGACAGCAAACGGAAGACCTGAAGTCGGAGAACCTTGTCTTTGAGTTCCCCGACAGGGGCCTTGTGCAAAAAGTTGAACAGGAGCTTGTGACTTAATTAGAGCCTTTTTTATGCCGGTCTACCAGCTTACAGACGAACTCTCATTTCCTCATCCGTCACTTGCCGATCCCATCGGTCTTCTGGCCATCGGGGGAGACCTCTCCCCCCAACGGCTCCTGCTAGCCTACACCCACGGGATCTTCCCCTGGTACTCCGATCCCGCTCCGATGCTTTGGTGGTCCCCTGATCCGCGCCTGGTCCTCTTTCCCGGCGAGCTGAAAATATCCCGCAGCCTCAAACGCGTTATTAAAAAACAGGTATTCACCGTCACCATGGACAGGGCGTTTGGCGAGGTGATTGTCGCATGCGCCACGACTCGCAAAGAGACCTGGATAACGGGAGAAATGATCGAGGCATACGTGGCGCTGCACAAA
This sequence comes from Syntrophobacter sp. SbD1, assembly GCA_900290365.1. Classification (GTDB taxonomy): domain Bacteria; phylum Desulfobacterota; class Syntrophobacteria; order Syntrophobacterales; family Syntrophobacteraceae; genus SbD1. The sequence continues at coordinate 4,816 of OMOE01000014.1, forward strand.
CTTGGATATGCCCACTCGTTTGAAACTATGCATGAAGGCCGGCTGGTCGGTGGACTATACGGTGTGGCTATGGGCAGGGCTTTTTTCGGAGAGTCCATGTTTTCCATCATGAGCGACGCTTCAAAGGTTGCGCTGGTGTACCTGGTGCACTACCTTGAGGGACTTGGTTTCGAATTTATTGATTGCCAGACGACAACCGAACACCTCAAAAGGTTTGGCGCCAGGCAGATCCCGAGAAAAGAATTCCTGCAACGCCTGGCCAGGGCGTTAAACGGTGAAAAATGAAGCAGGAAGCGGGAAGCGGGAATCAAAACCCTGTTCTTCTTCCCGCTTCCCGCTCCGTGCTTCTTGCTCAAGCCCGGAGGGCTCATGATCGAAAAAGTCATAATCGTTGGTGCGGCCGGACGAGATTTCCACAATTTCAATGTCTACTTCAAAGATAATCCCCGATACAGGGTGATTGCTTTTACAGCAGCCCAGATACCCAACATAGAAGGCCGGACATATCCTCCTGAACTTGCCGGAGAATTATATCCGGATGGAATCCCAATTTATGCCGAGCCAGAGATGGCAGAGCTTATCCGAAAGTACCGAATTGACCTGGTGGCCTTTTCATACAGCGACGTTTCATATGAGGAAGTGATGCACAAAGCGGCCATAGCTATGGCCGAAGGGGCCGATTTCATACTTCTGGGCGCCACCTACACCATGCTCAAATCCCAAAAGCCCGTCATTGCGGTATGCGCGGTCCGAACGGGGGCCGGAAAGTCCCAGACTACCCGAAAGATCGCCGATATAGTGCAGCAATTCAGCAAAAAGATTGTGGTTGTCCGTCACCCCATGCCTTACGGCGATCTTGGGATACAGGCAGTCCAGCGCCTGTCGACCTACCAGGACTTCGAGTTGAACAAATGCACCATAGAGGAGCGCGAGGAATTCGAACCCCTGATCGAGAAGGGAATAGTAGTTTACGCGGGAATTGACTACGGCAGGATTCTTGCCCGGGCCGAATCGGAAGCCGATATCATCATCTGGGACGGCGGTAATAATGACACTCCCTTTTATGCCCCCGATATTCACATAGTGGTCTTCGATCCACACAGGGCGGGCCATGAACTGCTCTACTACCCTGGCGAAACAAACATGATCATGGCGGATGTGGCGATCATAAACAAGGTTGACACCGCTCTTTTGAGCGACGTCGAAAAGGTGAAAAAAAATATCGAGACCAGCAATCCCGAGGCAACAATCATAATGGCTGAATCTCCCATCGTGGTCGATAATTCCGAGCGCATCAGGGGGCGGCGCGTGCTGGTTGTCGAAGATGGGCCTTCCATCACCCACGGCGGAATGGCTTTCGGGGCGGCAACAATTGCGGCCCGCAATTTCGGAGCGGCTCAAATTGTGGACCCGCGGCCGTTTGCGGTTGGATGGATAAAGGAGACTTATCAACGTTATCCCGATATCGGAAATCAGTTGCCTTCCATGGGCTACTCCGAGCAGCAGATAATGGACCTGGAGGCAACGATAAATTGCGTCGATTGCGACCTGGTAGTATTTTCGACCCCGATTGACCTGAGTTGTCTTCTCCGGATCAATAAGCCGGCGCTTCGGGTCCGCTACGAATACAAGGACCACGCCCCGCCTTTTCTCAAGGACGTGCTCGCGCAGAAGCTTGAAAGTTTAGGGGTTTTATAGATGGGGATAACCGGGGACAAAACACGGCCGATCCTGCTGGTTGCGCTCGGGGGAAATGCCCTCATCCGCAAAGGCGAGAGCGGCACAATAGAGGAGCAGTTCAGAAACCTTTCGGTCCCTGTTGCACAGGTGGCGCGCCTGTCTAAACAATATCGCATCATAATCACGCACGGAAACGGCCCGCAGGTCGGCAGTCTTCTCCTCCAGCAGGAATGCTGCCCAGAGACCCCCAGACTCCCGCTCGAAATTCTCGTCGCTCAAACCCAGGGACAGATCGGCTACATGATCGAATCCACGCTCGATAACGAACTGACTGAAATGGAAGGAGAGCACCAAAACCTGATCGTGACCGTACTGACCTATGTGCTCGTCGATAAGAACGATCCCGGCTTTCTCACGCCGACAAAACCTATCGGCCCTGCTTTCGCGGAAGATCATGCCGCCAGGCTCTCCTATCCGACAGTGAAAACACCCCGCGGCCTAAGGAGGGTTGTCGCATCTCCGAGGCCTGTAACCATTATCGAGAAGCGGGAAATCAAACGGTTGATCGATATGGGATTCATCGTGATTGCGTGCGGAGGAGGCGGAATTCCGGTCATCCGGCATGGGAGGGCCTTTCAGGGTATCGACGCGGTAATAGATAAGGACCTGGCCAGCGCGAAGCTGGCTGAAGAAGCTGGAGCAGATGTGATGATAATCGCAACCGACGTTGAGGGAGCGGCCATTTCATTCGGAGGCGCCAACGAGCTATTCGTGCAGAAAATGAGTGTGGATGAAGGAATGCGCTTCCTGCGCGAGGGGCACTTTCCGGCCGGTTCGATGGGACCAAAAGTTGAAGCCGCACTCCAGTTTATCAAATCAGGCGGAAACCGCGCCGTTATCTGCTCGATTGATTCCATCGAAAAAGCAGTGGCCGGGAATGCAGGGACTGAAATAGTGAGGTGAACAAAATCTGTGGCCGCAAGGTAGTTTTTTTCTTTTAATCCTGTAAATCCTGTTAATCCTGTCTAATTATCAGTTCTTCCGGATTAGCTTACGATGTAAATTTACTACGAAATCCTGCGTGTTGGTGAGAATTGATCTGGCGGTGAGCGAGCCTCGGTCGGCCAGCTTGTTGGCAGCGAATTCCGACATATCGATGACAAAGAAATAGACTGGACGAACCGTTCCGTTTTCCATCACCCTGAATGCAGGCGTCATGTTCCCGGCCGCAATGGAATGGAGCTGAGTGGCCATTGCTATCACCGTGGTCGCCTTTCGGACCAGCGCCCGCATTCTGTCCTGGGCCTCGCTGGAGTTTACGATGACTTCGGGCAGCGGACCGTCGTCCCGAATGGAACCGGCCAGCACAAATGGTACTTCGCGTTTCACAAGAGAAGCCATAATGCCGTCTTTAATTATCCCTTTTTCAACGGCTGCTTTGATCGATCCAAGCTCACGAATTTTGTTGATCGCATCCAGGTGTTTGTAGTGGCCCAGTTCGGCGTGCTTTTTTGTATAGATGTCCTGTCCGAGCGCTGTTCCGAAGATCGCCGCCTCTATATCGTGAGTCGCCAGGGCATTGCCTGCCAGGACTCCGTGCACGAAGCCTTCGTCGATAATGGCTGCCAGGCACTCGCGCGAGTCCTTGTCGAAGGCGACCGCCGGGCCAAGCACCCACAGCAGGAAACCATTTTCACGGTCGTGTTCGAGCAGGTTGTAGAGTTCGTCGTAATCATAGGAAAAAGAAGTCTCACGGGATATCCGGGTCCGAAAGGCAAACTTTTCCGAAACCGCGTATTCCCATCCGAAAGCATCCAGGTGGACATAAATCCCGTCTTCCCCATTTTCGTGCCGGCCGCATGCGACAAGATCTCCGGGTTTTAGGGTCCGGAATTCCCGGATCTCGATGGTCCCGGCGGTTTGCAGCACTGCCACGCTATCCATGCGTGATTGCTTTGGAAGAATCCATTCTCCCTTATGGACCTGGAAATACTCCGGGTATATGGAAGTTGCATGGTAGCCTTCAGGGGCCACTCCGGCTCTTTGGACTTCTTTGAACTTCACTGCGGGGGCGTTATTCAGGGGGGGGAGTGTGAAGTCGGGCGGTCGAAATTCAGGAAGCTTGAATGATGACATTTTCCCCCAGTCAGGCTAACTGCCGGGTTGGCCCTGGCGTTTAGCTTCCCTGTAAAAACTGATGAAGTAATCCAGGGCGGATACATAGCCCAGGACCAGCGAAATCCACAGGAAGGCGATCCCTATTAAACTCAGGGTGGACTGTATACTGGGAATGACCGGCAACAAAAAGATAAATGCCACGGTCTGGGAAACCATTTTGTTTTTTCCCATCCGGCTGGCGTTGATGATCAGTCCGTGGCCGGCTGCAATCGAACGAAGGCCGGTTATGCCCAACTCGCGGCCGACAATAAGGAAGACAAGCCAAGGCTGAATTTTTGGGATAAGCATTATGAGCACGGCTGTAGTCAGAAGCTTATCGGCAAGCGGATCGAGCAGCCTTCCAATGGAAGTGACGGTATTGGAGCGACGCGCCAAAAAACCGTCAAGATAATCTGTGAGCGAAGCGATGCAAAAGATTATGAAGGCGAGGTTCTGCGCAAAACTGGATGCAGGAGGCACCAGGAGCGCCACTATCACCGGTATTGTAAGCATCCTGAAGTAGGTCAGGACATTGGGCAAAGTCGTGAGACTTTGCATGGAAAGATCGCTTCGTTTCAAAACAAGCATAAACTCCAAACTTTCGTGCTTGCCGGTTGTTCCCAAGACTTTTTTCCGCTCTCGTTCCTTCAGGATTAGTAACGGTACCGATTATAAAAGTCCATAACAGTCTTAACATAAATTTGAGTTTCGTCAAAAGGAGGAATTCCACCGTGCTTGGCGACCGCTTCCGGACCCGCGTTGTAGGCGGCCAGAGCAAGGGCCGTGTCGTTGTTGAACCGATCGAGCATCATTTTGAGATACCTTGCCCCACCGTCTATATTCTGCCTGGGATCGAAAGGATTGTCCACGCCGAGGTCCCGAGAAGTCCCGGGCATGAGCTGCATCAAGCCCATCGCGCCTTTTGGAGACACCGCAAATGGATTGAACCCCGATTCCGCGCGAATGACCGCTTTGACCAGGTTGCAATCAAGGCCGTAAAGCTTGCAGGTCAGCTTTATGTGCGGATCATAAGCAGCCTGATTCGGCAGATTTGAAAGCGGGCTGAAAATTCCCGGTTGAAGTCCCGGATATGAACCTTTGTAAGCTGGAAAATATCTTTGCAGGTTCGCCTCCGTCAGGGGAGGCAGGCTTACGGCTGTTGACTGCACATACGTGGGCGTATTGGTGTAATGGATCGTACCGTCCTTATCGACATACTTGAAGATTTCCGCAAATGGGCTCGTTGGCAATGCTATGGATAAAACAATGATGATCGCCGTGAAAAGGAGATACCTGACACCTCTTCCGGTTCGATTCATAACCCCTCCTGTTCACATATCCATCGAGCCTCTTTGCAAAACTCAATTTTAAGGAATCTGTAGATCCCGAACATTTTGCAAGATGCTCCAGCGCTTGCGGTCTATTTTTCCACCTTCTTCCAGTCCTGCAAGAATTTTTCTATCCCCAGATCGGTCAATGGGTGACGCGCAAGTTGTTCTATGACCTTGTATGGGATAGTAGCAATATCCGCGCCTAAGTGCGCCGCCGTAAGCACATGCACAGGATGCCTAACGCTTGCGACGATAACTTCGGTTTCAAAAAGGTAATTCGAAAATATGTCCAGGATCTCGCGAACCAGGTTCATACCGTCCTGGGATATGTCATCGAGCCTGCCGACGAATGGACTGATATAGGTCGCTCCGGCCTTTGCCGCAAGAAGCGCCTGGATGGGGCTGAACACCAGGGTCACATTTGTATGCACCTCTTCTCCGGATAATATTTTGACTGCCTTCAGGCCCACGGTAGTCATGGGTATTTTCACCACGACGTTCTCGTCTATTGCCGCAAGTTCACGCGCTTCCTTCAGCATGCCGTCCAGATCGCAGCAGACACCTTCGGCGCTGACCGGACCCTGCGCAATTTCACATATTTTGCGAATATGGCTCTTGAAAGCATCCCTGCCGGTGATTCCTTCCCTGGCTATCAGGCTGGGATTTGTTGTAACCCCGTCAAGGACCCCGAGGTCGTATGCATCTTTTATTTCTGCAAGATTGGCCGTGTCGATAAAGAATTTCACATTGGACTCCTGAAAATGTTAATGAGCGGGCAGTCAAGAGTGAACGGAAAAAAACAGATGATCCTTCACTCTTCGCCCTTCACTTTTTTGAGATATTGGTCGTAGCACTTTTCGCTGCAAAAATGGATGACCTTGCCTTCAACCACCCCTTTTACACCTTTCGTTCTCAAAAAGTAGGCGCCGCATTGAGGGTCGCGAATCAGTTCGGCGTCGGTGGCCGGGCCGCCTGCCTGGCCCGGGGGGCTGGACGGACCTGAAAGAGACTTCCAGACCGATTTAGCAACAAAGTAGGCCAACCATATTATTACGCCGAAGACAAATAGACGTGACATTTCACTTTTCCAGTTTTTGAATTTGCTGCTGGTGATCGAACTCAACGAGTCGATTCAGCATTTCATAAACGGAGAGTCCAAGTACTGGATGCACCCAGTCAGGTTCTATTTCCGCCAGGGGCTTCAAAACGAAAAGGCGTTCGCTCATGAGCGGATGGGGAACTTTGAGCCCCGGCAGATCAAGTTGAATATTTTCATAGAAAAGAATGTCCAGATCAAGGGTACGCGGTCCCCATTTCTTCGTCCGGACTCTGCCGAAACTCTTTTCCACATCGAGCATGAGTTCCAGCAGCGCCAGCGGCTCAAGCCGGGTCTGCACGACCACCGCTGCGTTGATAAACCAATCCTGCTCCTGCTCCCCCACAGGGCTGGTCCTGTAGAGCGACGAGGCCCTAAAGATACTAACTGCAGGGTGATTTCGCAACAGATTAAAAACTTCCAGACATATCCGTACCGAATCCCCCTGATTGCTCCCTACTCCGATTGCAGCTTTTTTCACTTTGGCGGCGGATTTTCCAGATCGAGTTTACAGATTCGCTCAACCGCTTCCATAATACGCTCCCTGGAAACGGTGAGAGCCATTCGCACATAGCCTTCGCCGGGTTCGCCGAACCCGCTGCCGGGGGTAGTCACTATACCGGCTTCGCGGAGCAGAAGGGACGTGAAATCCTTTGAACTGTACCCCGGTGGGGTTGGGCACCATACATAGAATGTGGCCTTTGGGATTTCCGGATGCAGGCCTGCTTTTTTTAAACCGGCAATGAGAATATCGCGTCTTTCCTCGTAGATCTTCTGCATATGGGCAACCGGCCCCTGGTCGCCCTCCAGCGCCGCGATCCCGGCCCACTGCACCGCGTTGAAGGCGCCGGAGTCGATGTTGCTCTTTATCTGGCCAAGCGCTGAGATCACGTCGCTATTGCCCACGGCAAATCCCAGACGCCAACCGGTCATGTTATAGGTCTTGGAAAGAGAATGAAACTCTACCCCGACTTCCTTTGCGCCCGGGACCTCAAGAAAACTCATCGGACGATACCCCCCGAAGGCCATTTCCGAATAAGCGGCGTCATGGCAGACTATAATGCCGTACCGCACCGCAAACCTCACGACCCGTTCGTAAAAGTCCCTGTCGGCCGTAGCGCCTGTAGGATTATTCGGATAGTTTATGAACATGAGCCGGGCACGAGCGGCCACCTCCGGCGCAATGGAGTCCAGGTCGGGAAGAAACCCGTTTTTTTTGAGTAGCGGCATGAACCAGGATTCACCGCCCGCGAACATGGTGGCAATATGATAAACGGGATAGGCCGGTGAAGGGATAAGGGCCAGATCTCCCGGATTGATGAGCGCAAGAGGCAAGTGAGCCAATCCCTCCTTGGAGCCTATAAGCGTGAGCACTTCCGAGAGCGGCTCCAACTCAACTCCGAATCTTCTCTTGTACCAGTTGGCCACGCTGATCCGGAAATCGTTCATCCCAGAGTAGGAAGGATACTGGTGGTTGGCGGGATCTTTTGCCGTTTCCGCCAGCTTTTCGATTATATGTGGCGGGGTGGGTAAATCAGGATCGCCTACCCCCAGGTTGATTACGTCCGCACCCTTTGCGACCAGGTCAGCCTTGAGCCGGTCGATCTCGGCAAAAAGATAGGGTGGGAGCAGGCGTACCCGTTCAGCCTTGGTAACTGTCATTCAGACCTCCGAAAAAGATTTGGGGATTTGAGGGATTCAGGGATTTAGGTATTGAGGAATTGTGATCGAATTATTGGTTCTTAATTCCTCAATTCCTAAATTCGCAATCCCACAATTTACTTAATACCCAGCACATCGCTCATGTCATAGATCCCGTTGGGGCGGCCGATCACCCATTTGGCAGCGCGTATAGCCCCCCTGGCGAAATTGTCGCGGCTGTGTGCGCGATGGACTATCTCAATCCTCTCGCCCAGGGAAGCGAACATCACGGTATGCTCGCCCACAATGTCACCGCCTCGAATGGTCTGAATTCCGATCTCCGGCCCGCTGCGTTCTCCAATCATTCCATGCCGCGCGTAGACGCCAACCTGGGCCAGATCTCTGTCCAGGGCCGTGGCTACAACCTGCGCGAGCTTCATGGCCGTCCCGCTCGGCGCATCTTTCTTGAACCGATGGTGAGCCTCGATTATCTCGATGTCGCAGCCCTCGCCGAGAAGCCGCGCCGCGTCGGCGACAATTTTGAACAAAATATTGACCCCGACGCTCATGTTCGGAGAAATTACGCATGAGACGGCGCTCGCGAGCATGGCTGCCTCATTTAGCTGCTCCCGTGTAAATCCGGTCGAGCCAATGACCATTGACCTGCCTCGAGTCGAAGCTGCCTTCAGGTGTTCAAGCGACGATGCGGCATTGGTAAAGTCTATTACAATGTCGGATATCTCCAGCACGTCTTCGATTCGCTCTGCGATCTTTTTGCCCGTGGGACTGCCTCCGATCGCTTCGCTCAGATCTTTTCCGACCAGAGGGTGGCGTGAAAACTCGAAGCCGCCCGCCAGTTCGATACCCTCGGACTCGCCGAGGATCTGGGCTATCCTCGAGCCCATTCTTCCCGCAATTCCAGCAACCGCTGCTCGTATCATAATATGCCATCCGTTAGAAGACCCTGTGCTTCGAGGACTTTCCTCAGCCGTTCCTTGTTTGCTTCGTCCATAGTTACCAAAGGCAGCCGCACTTCTTCGGATTCGATTTTTTTCATCATGACCAGCGCGGCCTTGACCGGGACAGGGTTGGTCTCAATAAAAAGAATGTGCAGCAGGGGCAATATCTTGTAATAAAGCCTGCGTGACTCTTCCATCCTGCCTTCGAAAAATAGTTTGCAAAGGTCCGCCATTTGCTTTGGAGCAACGTTTGACACAACCGAGATGACCCCTTTGCCTCCAACGCACATCAGTGGAAAGGTGAGGTAATCCTCCCCGGAGACCACAATGAAATCATCGGCGCACATGGCGATAACATCCGTGATCTGTTTCATCGAACCGGAAGATTCCTTGACGCCCACGATGTTATCAATCCTTGAGAGACGCGCAATTGTGGCAGGTTCCATGTTGGACCCGGTGCGGCCCGGTATGTTGTAGACTATGATCGGAATATCGACTGCCTTGGCTACCTGCTCAAAATGCCTGTAAATTCCTTCCTGCGTAGGTTTGTTGTAATAGGGGCTTATCATCAGAGCTGCGTCTGCGCCTGCCTTTTTAGCATGGCGGGTCAGCGAAATCGCCTCATCCGTACTGTTGGAGCCCGTTCCGGCAATGACCGGAATACGCCCGGCCGTCTGTTCGATAACGACTTCAACCACCCGTTCGTGTTCCTTATGGGTGAGAGTGGGCGATTCACCCGTAGTCCCACAGGGGACAATACCATTGGTTCCATTTGCGATCTGGAATTCAATCAGGTCTCGCAGGCCGGCCTCATCGACCTTGCCCTGTCTAAAAGGGGTAACAACGGCAACTATAGCGCCACCAAACATTGCAGCCTCCTTTACCTTCTCAAGGTGTCTTCCCATAGTTCGGCATCGTAAACGACCTTTGCGTCGCCTTCCAGGTAGACATCCGAGAAGCTTATTTTACCTTCTCGTGAAATTTTCTCGAAGTAAATAACCAGTGTTTCCCCGCCCCTGGTGAGCACCTTGACCGGAGAAGCCGCCAAATTCCTTGCAGCGGCTACGAGGGCGGCTGCAATAGAGCCCGTGCCGCACGCAAGCGTTTCCGCTTCGACGCCGCGCTCGTACGTCCTGATGGAGATGTCATGGGGACTGTTGACAAAAATAAAGCTGGCGTTGGAACCCGCCGGCTGAAATATCTTATGAAAACGGATGCGGCGTCCCTGGGAAAATACGTCCATTTCCTCCAATTGCTCCCGCGAGTCGACAAAAAACAGAGCGTGCGGAACCCCCGTATTGACGAAACCGAGGTGGAGAAGGCAATCTTCAAATTCGACCGGGACATCAATTTGCATGCTGTGCGGCTGGGGCATGCGGACTTTTGCAACTTCGCCCCGGACATGTGCTTCGATTATGCCTGCAAGCGTCCTGAAAGAGAAGCGGTCCTTGTCTACTATACCCTTCAATAACGCAAACCGGGCTGCACAGCGGGAACCGTTTCCACACATCTCCGCTTCGCTTCCGTCGGCGTTGAAGAATTGCCACGCGAAATCGGCCTCTGAATCGTTTTCTATGAGAATCAGGCCGTCAGCCCCCACGGATAACTTCCTGCGGCAGGCAAGCCGGGCCAACTCGCGCCCGTGCTCCTTTGAAAGCTTCAATTCCCGGTTGTCGATTATTATGAAATCGTTGCCGCTTCCGGTCATTTTCGTAAAGCGAATTCTATGCATAGCACACAACCTTTTCGAAGCAAGAAGCACGGAGCAGGTATCAGGAAGAAGAACAGGGTTTTGATTCCCGCTTCTCGCTTCTCGCTTCCCGCTTCACCCTAGAGAAAATCAGGAATGATTTCGGGCCGCACCAAGTCTTCCCAGGTTTCTCTTTCTCTTATGACGGAGAATTGCCCTCCCTTAACGAGCACTTCCGGAGCACGCGGGCGCGAGTTGTAATTGGAGGACATGGTGAACCCGTATGCCCCCGCGCTCATCACGGCAAGATAATCGCCCGACTCCGGCATTGGAAGCCCGCGGTCCCTGGCCAGAAAATCTCCGGATTCACAAATGGGACCCACCACATCGACGATTTCTGTTTCCTTGAGGCTTCGTACGACCGGCTGGATATGATGATAAGACCCGTAAAGGCTGGGCCGGATAAGATCATTCATCGCCCCGTCGGTTATGATGAAGTTCTTCGCCTGAGTCCGTTTGGTATAAAGTACTTTGGTCACAAGAAGTCCGGCGTTTCCCACAATGACCCGACCTGGCTCGAAAATAAGCGTGCAATCGATATCTTCCAGCTCGCGCAGGAGGGCCCTTGCATATTCATGCGGCTGGGGTGGCGATTCCTGATCGTAGACTATACCAAGGCCGCCGCCCAGATCGAGATATTTGATGCAGGCCCCTTTCTGCCGGAGCCGGTCTATAAGAGAGCGAAGCCGTTTGAGCGCATCCACAAAAGGCGTGACATCGGTAAGCTGGCTGCCGATATGGCAATCCAACCCGACAATATCAATATTTTTGAGGTCTTTTGCCTCTTCGTAAGCCTGCAGGGCGCTATCGACCGAGATCCCGAATTTATTCCGCTTCATCCCGGTGGAAATATAGGGGTGGGTATTCGGGTCGATATCGGGATTGACTCGCAGGGAAACTGAGGGCCTCGTTCCCGTCTTTTCGGCCCGCCGGTTTATCTGCTTGAGTTCCTGGGTAGATTCGATATTGAACATAAGGATTTTTTCGCGAAGCGCGAAATCGATTTCTTCGACCGTCTTGCCCACCCCGGAATAGACTATGCGCTCAGGTGGAATACCTGCCTTGCGTGCACGGTAGAGTTCGCCACCCGATACGATGTCCACTCCGCCGCCCATCGATCCGAACAGTTTCAAAATAGCGATATTTGAGTTCGCCTTCACAGAGTAGCAGGTAAGGTGGGAAACATTAATGAAAGCAGAATCAAAGGTCATGAAATGGTGACTCAGAGTCGCAAGACTGTAGATATAGCAGGGGGTCCCAATTTTTTCAGCGATAAGCCGAACCGGGACATCTTCACAATAGAGTTCGTCTTCTTTGTACTGGAAATGATGCATTGAAAATCCTTATGAACAAAATTCAGGAATTTAGAAATTATTCATCTCTCAATCCCAAAATTCCCCAATCCCTAAATTCCTCAATCCCCCAGCAGGTTTCTAACCTCGACCCATTTGGAGAGAAGGCCTTCTTTATGGTCCGCTTGCCCGCTTACTGCCGATACGGCGTAGAAGTAAGTGGCCCCCTTCCTGGCGCCTTTGTCCACAAACGGCTGATGTTGGAGCGGACTGGCCGTAAGACGGATAATTTCTTTTCCTTCCCTGCGATATACGTGATATCCGGCGGTTTTCCCATCACTTTCAGTCCAGTGTATTTCGAGCGCCCCATTCGCCGGAGTTATCCAGACCTTGGTCGGAGGCGGTGGAGGCACTGATACGGGACTTTTGACCAGGACAGTGGAAGATGGCTCTCCATAAATGTAAGTCTCGTCTATAAACAGCACAGGAACGACCCTGTAGCTGTAGCTCTGCTCGGAAGCAATCGCCTGATCGTAAAAGGCATTTCCTTTTACAAGAGGGGAGGCTTTTTCCCAGCCCTTTTCACTGGAAAGCCTTTCGACCTGGAAGGATACGCCAGCCGGGTCGAGATTCTTGCCTTCGAGGTCCTTTAAGACCCCTTGCCAATTAACCAGGACCCCCTTGGGCTGTGTGGCCGCCGTAACGTTTATAGGAGCAGCCGGTCCCGGATAGACTTTGGCTGTTGCCGGGTTTGACGTGCTCAAGAGCTCGCCTTTTTGATCAGTAAGAGCTATCTGATAATGATACGCCCTGTTATAGCATACAGTGGTATCGGCCCAATGAATTTTGCCGTCCACCCCCGGTTTTGCTGAATCCGCATCTATAATATGAATCCGCTGCTGGTCGGGCACGGGACATTCAAGACAGTTGCGGTTTTCCCATTTGAGGTCGGACCTCATGATGGAGTAGCCGATTTGCTTGCCGGATTCAATGGGAATCGGGGTCCACGAGAGTTCAACCGACTGAGGCATGATCTTGGCCCTAAGGTCATTCACTCGCGCAGGGGGCGCCACTCCCATCGGTTTTGGGAAGATTTTCTGGCCGCACCCTGAAATTATGGCGCTCAACACGCAAACAGAAATTACTCCCAGGTATTTATGTTTAGCGAAACAAGCGAAGTTCGCGATATTAGGCATTATTCGCATAAGCTCCCTATTTTTCCGGTTTCCGGTTTCCCTTCGTTTCGCAGGCTTCAAGTTCCGCCCGTGCCCGGGCGATGGCTTCTTTTACCCGTGATGTGGCAGTCCCTCCAAGCGATTTTCTCCGGTCGATTACGCTCGAAACCTCGAGGCACTGAAAAACGTCCTCATCGAAGGCCTTGTGGAAGGTTTTTAATTCCTCGAGGGAGCATTCGCTCAGCTCTTTGCCGTTTCGAATACAGTATTGAACGACCTGCCCCACTACATGATGCGCTTTGCGAAAAGGTATGCCGCGTCTAACCAGGTAATCCGCCAGATCGGTGGCCAGCGTAAAGTTATGTACGGCCATCCGGGCCATCCTGTCCCGATTTATCCGGATTTCCGGAAGCATTTTGCTCAGCAGGCGAAGTGTGGCGACGAGCGTGTCGACGGTATCGAAAACCGGTTCCTTGTCTTCTTGCAGATCGCGGTTATAAGCTAGGGGGAGCCCCTTGGTCATGGTTAAAAGCGCAATAAGATTCCCATACACCCGGCCGGTTTTGCCGCGCATCAGTTCGGGCACGTCCGGGTTTTTCTTCTGAGGCATGATGCTGGAACCGGTGCAGAATGCGTCACTTATTTCGATAAAGGCGAATTCCGGGCTCGACCAGATGATAAGCTCTTCGGCCATGCGGCTAACGTGCATCATTAAAATGGCTGAATCCGAACAAAACTCTATCAGGTAATCCCGGTCGCTGACCGCATCCATCGAGTTTGCCACAACCCTGGGGAAACCAAGCTGCCGGGCGGTCCATTCCATGTCGGTTGGAAAAGTTGTGCCGGCCAGAGCCGCGCTTCCCAAAGGCATTACATCCGTTCGGATGAGGCAGTCTCCAAATCTTGCGAAATCGCGGCCAAACATCTCATAGTAGGCCATCAGATGATGTGAAAAAAGAATCGGCTGCGCGTGCTGGAGGTGAGTAAAGCCGGGCATAATGACATCGATATATCTTTCAGCCGTTGCGACCAGGGTCGATTGAACGTTCCTCACAAGGTCCAATATGCCGGAGAGCGCATCCCGCATGAAAAGCCGCATATCAAGGGCAACCTGATCGTTTCGGCTCCTGGCCGTGTGGAGTTTGCCTCCCGTCTCCCCTATCCGCGCGGTGAGCTCGTTTTCAATTGCCATATGGATATCCTCCTGCGAGGAATCCAGGGCAACCTGCCCGCGCTCTATGTCGCGAAGTATTTCACCCAGGGCCTGCACGATACTGGAGGCCTCGTCGTGAGAAATTATGCGGCACTCCGCCAGCATACGGCAATGCGCGATGCTCCCTTCGATGTCATAACGATAGAGCCGACTGTCAAAATGGATGGAGGAGGTGTATTCCTCTACCAGCTTGTCCGTGGGCTGCTCAAAGCGTCCCTTCCACAGCTTTTCGGCCATGTGCTCCCCTATTTTTGACAAGCGATTCAATCCGCAGTCTCAGTCCGAGCAGCCGGATGAAACCGCCTGCCTCATCCTGCCTGTAAACGTCGTCTTCTTCAAAGGTGGCGAAACTGGGCTGATAGAGAGACTTCTCCGACCTGCGGCCGATCACCTGACAGTTTCCCTTGTAGAGCTTTAGACGCGCTGTCCCCCACACATTTTCCTGCGCCAGGTCCATCATAGTCTGCAAATATCTCATCTCGGGCGAATACCAGAACCCGTTGTAAATCATGCGAGAGTATTCAGAAATGAGACCGTCCCGAAGGTGCATGACTTCCCGGTCCATGGTTATGGATTCTACCGCCCTGTGGGCTGTGCGCATAATAGTGCCCCCGGGGGTCTCGTAAACTCCACGCGATTTCATACCGACGAACCGGTTTTCAACCAGGTCCACCCGGCCGATCCCGTGCTTTCCGCCTATCTTGTTGAGGTGCTGGAGGAGGAGGGCCGGGCTCATGCGCACCCCGTCAACGGCAACCGGGTCTCCTCTTTCATAGTCAATTTCAATAACTTGAGGCGCATCGGGAGCATCTTCCGGATTCACGGTCATGATAAACATTTCCGGGTCCGGCTCCGACCACGGGTCTTCGAGAATGCCGCCTTCATAGCTTATATGCAGCATGTTGCGGTCGCAGCTATAAGGCTTTGCCTTCGTAACTGGCACGGGTATTCCATGTCTTTGGGCAAAGGCGATAAGGTCGCTTCGCGACTTGAGGTCCCATTCACGCCATGGCGCGATCACCTTTATATCCGGTCTCAACGCCATGTAAGCCAGCTCGAAGCGCACCTGGTCGTTTCCCTTCCCGGTGGCGCCGTGGCTCACAGCATCGGCCCCTTCCTCCTCGGCTATCCTGATCTGATGTTTGGCGATCAGCGGCCGGGCAATCGAGGTGCCGAGCAGATACTGGCCTTCGTAGATGGCGTTTGCGCGAAATGCCGGGAAAACGAACTCGCCTGCGAATTCCTCCCTCAAATCTTCGATGCGCGCTTTTATAGCGCCGGTCGCAACAGCTTTTTTCTCGACCCCGTTCAGTTCCTCATCCTGGCCCAGATCTGCAGAAAAAGCGACAACTTCGCATCCGTAGGTCTCGATGAGCCATTTGAGAATGATCGAGGTATCAAGTCCGCCCGAATAAGCGAGGACAACCTTTTTGACACCCATTACCAAAATACTCCATTTTCTAAAGTGGGAATTTTTATTTACTCAATCCTGGCCTCAGGCGCCCGGCCTCCCGCTTCCGATCAGCCAGTCAAGCAGCGCCATTTGCAGGTGAAGCCGGTTTTCGGCCTGGTCGAAAACCGGGGCCCGCGGGCTTTCGATCACCTCATCGGTGATCTCCTCTCCACGGTGAGCCGGCAGGCAGTGAAGCACTATCGCATGGGGCGGCGCAGATGCCAGAAGTTGCGAATTTATCTGGTATCGCTGAAAGGCTTCTATCCGCTCCCCGGCCTCACGCTCCCGTCCCATACTCGCCCAGACGTCGGTATAGATCACATCCGCCTCAGCTACTGCTTGTTTTGGGTCGGAGATCAGTTCGACCTTTCCCTTTGCCTGGCCGGCTGCCCAGTCGAGCATATCATGATTAGGCTCGTATCCGGGCGGGCAGGCGAGATTCAGGGAAAAGCCAAGGCGCGCGGCCGCATATATCCATGAATTTGCGACGTTGTTCCCGTCCCCGACCCATACGACCGTGAGATTGTCGAGCGAACCTCGCTTTTCACGAATGGTCACCAGATCGGCCAGCACCTGGCAGGGGTGGGAATGGTCCGTCAAAGCATTTATTACCGGGATGGAGGCGAATCTCGCCAGTTCCTCGACGTCGCTTTGAGCAAAGGTCCTCATGACAATCGCGTCGATATATCGCTCCAGGACTCGCGCCATGTCGGCAAGAGGCTCCTGTCTGGAAATCTGCGTATCCTTGGCGGTCAAGAACATCGGTTGCCCGCCCAGCCGGTAGATGGCCGCCTCGAAGGAAACCCTCGTTCGGGTAGAGGGCTTGAGAAAAACCAGACCCACAATTTTTCCTTCAAGCGACATGGGCAGGACCCCGGCGGCAAGCTCCGACTTCATCTTTTCGGCTTTGGCGATCAGTCCCAGAATTTCCTGGGCGGAAAGGTCCCGAATCGAGAGCAGGTCGCGCTTCATATTGTTTCCTCTTTAAAAATGCCATCCAGGATGCCGACCATCTCATCGACTTCCGAGCGGCCGGCAACAAGCGGCGGAACGAACCTCAAAACGGTTTCATGCGTGCAATTTATTATGGCGCCTCTCTCCAGGCATTTGGAAACGAATTTCGCCCCCGGGGTGCCCAGTTCCATCCCCACCATGAGACCGCGCCCGCGAACGCCCTTGATGAACGAATAGCGCTCTTTTAACTCCTGGAGACTCGATTTGAGATAGGCCCCGGTCTCTCGCACTTTCGCCAAAAAAGCCGGTTCGGAAATGATCCTCAGTGTTGCCAGCGCCGCCGAGGCAATCAGGGGCCCACCGCCGAAGGTGGTAGCATGGCTGCCGGGGGTAAAGGCCCGCGCCACCTCATCGGTGGCCAGCATTGCCCCCATTGGCAACCCGTTTGCCAGCGCCTTTGCCAGGGTCATTATATCAGGGGCTGCATCCTCCTGCTCGTAGGCAAAAAGTGAGCCCGTTCTTCCCATTCCGGACTGGACCTCATCAAAGATGAGCAAAAGCTTTCTCTCTTTGCAAAGGGCCTTAAGCTCCCTCAAAAAGCCGGGCGCCGGGAAATTGAGGCCGCCTTCTCCCTGGACCGGTTCGACCATTACCGCGCAGGTCTTGTCCGTAATAGCCGCCTGGACAGCAGAAACGGAGTTGAAGTCGACAAATGAAAAGCCTTCCACCAGCGGCTCAAAACCATGATGGACCTTGCTCTGACCGGTTGCCGACAGAGTGGCCATGGTCCGGCCGTGAAAGGAATCCTTCATCGAAATGATGTGGAATCTGCCAGGTCCGAAGTTGTCACTGCTATGTTTTCTGGCGAGCTTTATCGCCGCCTCGTTTGCTTCGGCTCCGGAATTGGAAAAAAATACCTTATCCGCAAATGAAAGCCGTGTCAATTCCGCCGCCAACTCAACCTGCGGATATGTATAAAAGAGGTTGGAAACATGAATCAGTTTTCGTGCCCCTTCGCTTATTGCCAGGGTTATTTCCGGGTGACAGTGTCCGAGGCTGCACACGGCAATCCCTGAGAGGAAATCGAGGTATTCTTTTCCGGCATCGTCCCAGAGCCTGCACGCTTCTCCTCTGACAAAAGCGACCGGAAACCTGGCGTAGGTGCCGAATATATGCTTGTTGCACTTCTGCTGTATGTCTTCGGTGGTTGCATTCATTTCGTTTAATTCCTAATTCCTAATTGACTTTAATCTCCGTCCCGATTCCCGCATCGGTGAATATTTCGAGCAAAATGGCGTGGGACAGGCGGCCGTCGACTATGTGGACTTTTGCAGCCCCGGCTGCCAGCGCATCAATCGCGCATTGAACCTTCGGGATCATTCCGCCTTTAAGCGTCTGGTCACGCATGGACTCTTCGGCCTGGCTCACAGTCATGCTCGATATAAGCTCTCCCCGGCTATCGAGCACTCCCGGCACATCGGTCATGAGCAAAAGCTTATCGGCCTTCAGAGCGCCTGCAATCGCCCCAGCCACAAGATCTGCGTTTATATTGTAGGTTTCCCCGTTCTCACCCACTCCGACCGGGGCGATCACCGGGATTATATCGCTTTGTGCAAAGGTTTGCAGGACCTCGAGGTTGATTCGCGCCACCTCGCCAACAAGTCCTATGTCTATTATCTCCGCAGGCGTGTCCTGTGCGGCAGCCGCAACCATCTGGAGCTTTCGGGCTTCGATCAGCCGGCCGTCTTTGCCGCTCAACCCTACAGCGAGTCCTCCATGCCTGTTGATCAGGGCAACGATCTCTTTGTTTACCTTCCCTGCGAGCACCATTTCCACGATATCCATGGTGTCGGCATCGGTTATGCGCATTCCCCGGTAAAAGCACGATTCCTTGCCGATCCGCCGCAGCATCTCGCCTATCTGAGGTCCACCGCCATGGACCACCACCGGGTTTATCCCGATGTATTTCATCAGCACGACGTCCTTGGCGAAACTCTCCTTGAGTTCTTCGGCCACCATCGCGTGACCGCCGTATTTTATGACAATCGTTTTCTGATAAAACCTGCGAATGTAAGGCAGCGCCTCAACCAAAATATTTGCTTTTTCGATCATGGCAATCCCAATAGAAAAATCCTCCCTTTCCGTCAAAACGGGAGGATTGACCAAAGAATATGATATAAGCCCTTCAATTTAAAAGATTATGGCAGGGGTTTCAATGTTTTTTCACACGAAGGCGCGAAAAGGGAGAAGGGATGGGGGGGAGGCAACGCACGCCTTACGATCACCCAATCAGTGCTATTGGCTCTACCCCAGTTTCGCTATTTCTGCCTCACTCAGCGCCACAGGCGCCGTTCTATCCTCGAGCATCGAGGCGTAGAAAAGAATTTTTGCGCAATGCTCGAGTTTTTCCATGCGCATCCAGGCTTCCATCAGGCTTCGGCCCAGAGTAAGCGCCCCGTGCCTTTCCAGAAGTATCGCCCGGCTGTCCATTATATAAGGCTCAATAGACTTCGGGACTTCATCGGTCGATGGCGTTGCGTAGGGCGCAACCGGAACTTTTCCCAGCATCATCCAGACTTCGGGCAGGACCTTCGAATTGAAGGGGTACCCCGCCAGTGTAAGCGCCGTCGCCACGGGAGGGTGGGCGTGCACGATCGCCGAGACCTCCGGTCTCATGCGGTAGACAAGCAGGTGCATTCGAATTTCGCTCGACGGCCTGAGCGGGCCTTCCAGAAGATTTCCCCGCATGCAGGTCTTCGCAATTTCGTCCACCTCCATGTCCCCCTTTGAAACGCCGCTCGGGGTTATCAGGATGCAATCCTCGCCGGCCCGGCAACTAACATTCCCGTCACTTGCCGCAATCAGCCCTCTGCTCTCCAGCTTGCGGCAAACCTTGATTATCTCCAGACGTAAAATCCGCTCTTGACTATCCAAACTGCTCCCTCCAAAATCGAGCCGGGCGGTGGGACCGCCAGCCAGGTTGGCCGCTGCCTGCGGCGGCGGCAAGAAAAGGCGGTGGGACCGCCTGCCGGGATCGCCGCTGCCTTTGGCGGCGGCAAGGCAAAAGTTAACGAACAATCCCTTTAGAAAAGCGGGATGATTGGGTTACATATTATATACTTTACAGCCTTGTCGGCGCCATACCGAATAAAATCTCCGAAGAGGAAGAAAATATGATCAGGTGGTTCAAACGAAAGAAAAAAGATAGAAGCGAAGAAGGCGAGGGTATCAGCGAATTCGAGACCCCGGAAGACGAACTGGAAGAAGAAGAGGATGCTTCTGCCGAGCCGGAACAGGCGGACGAGTTCGAAGCCCGAACCGAAATGTTTGCCCCTGAAGTCGCCGAAGAGGAGACTTTGGAGGAAGAGGAAGCCGAAGAGGTCCCCGGCGAAGACGTTCCCAAAAGAAAGGGTTTCTTCAAACGCTTTAGACGACGGCTCAAAGATAGAAGAGAAGAAGGCGCGGGTATCCGGGAATTCGAGGCCCTGGAAGAAGAACTGGAAGAAGAGGAGGAAGCCTCTGCCGAACAGGCCCGGATCGCTGCCGAAGCTGCACTACCCGGACAGGCGGACGAACTCGAAGCCCGAACCGAAACGTTTGCCCCTGAAGCCTTCGAAGAGGAGGCCTGGGAGGAAGAGGAAGCCGAAGAGGTCCCCGGTGAGGACGTTCCCAAAAGAAAGGGTTTTTTCAAACGCCTTCGAAAACGGCTCAAAGGCACGCGTGAGAAATTCGTCCACCGGATAGATCGGCTTGTTCTGGGCAAAAGAGTCATAGATGACGACCTGCTAGATGAGTTGGAAGAAATTCTTATCACCTCCGACCTGGGGGTGAGAACGGCCGGGATGCTTCTGCGCAATGTGGCGGACAAGGTGAAACGAAAGGAATTGAGCGACCCGGCCCGCCTCCGTGAGCATATACGAGAGCAAATCAGGACCGTTTTGAACGTTGAAGCTCCCCCGCTCGACTATCGCACCCACAAGCCGTTTGTCGTGATGATCGTCGGCGTAAACGGCACGGGCAAGACGACGACTACCGGAAAGCTGGCCAACCAGTTGAAACAGGACGGTATTAAGCCGATGCTGGTCGCCTGCGATACTTTCCGGGCCGCAGCCGTCGAGCAGTTGACAATCTGGGGCGAACGCACCGGCGTCCCCGTGGTGAAACAGAAAAGCGGATCGGACCCTTCGGCCGTCGCTTTTGATGCGCTCGATGCAGCGGTTTCCCGCGACATAGATGTCGTGCTGATGGATACCGCCGGCCGCATGCACACCAAGGTCAATCTCATGGAAGAACTGAAAAAAATCCACCGGGTCATCGACAGAAAGTTGCCTGGCGCACCACATGAGGTCTTCCTGGTGCTCGATGCTTCGACGGGTCAAAACGCGCTGTCACAGGCAAAACTTTTCAAGGAGAGCATAGGCCTGACAGGACTGATTTTGACCAAGCTCGACGGCACTGCCAAAGGCGGGATTGTAGCCGCCATTTGTGACGAGCTTCAGGTCCCGGTTCGCTATATCGGGATCGGAGAGAGCATCGACGACCTTCGGCCCTTCGACCCCGAGGAGTTTACGAACGCGTTGTTTTGAGATCGTCAAATGATTGTGCAAGAGAGAGCGGATATGACCGGTCGTGAGTTCACCGAATAAATTGTCTACCCCCGAAGTTGGTGGACAGTAAATTGATGCTCTGGTACAACTATCACAACAAATATCAATTAATTGGAGCACTTTCATGGCCCCGCCGGCAAAAACAGTTTGGGAACTCGGCAACCAACTCAAGTTTGACGAACCGCTGAAAGCCGACGATGAGCGTTTTGTTCATACCGAAAGTGCTCGCGGAGAATTCAGCTTCAATGGACTGCTCAGGGCATACGGCATAGATCCAGGGAAAGATCCCGGGGAAGACGTAATGAAATTTGTGCCTAGTGGTAAGTACAGCCTTTTCTGCGGACATCGGGGTTGCGGAAAGAGCACTGAATTGCGCCGTCTGCGAGCCCGGCTGGACCGGCCTGATCTCTTTTTCGTTGTTTTTCTCGATGTTCTGTCAGAACTCGACATAAATAATCTGTCGTATGCCGATGTACTCCTGGCTATCGCGTACGTGCTCGTTTCCAGAATTGAATCTGAGGGCCTTATTATCGACCCGGTGCACCTTGGTAAGATGGAGAATTGGTTCTCGGAACGTATCGAGATACATGAAACGATCAAAGAATATACCGCGAAGATCAAGGCAGGTTTAAAAGTAGAATCGGGAATACCGTTTCTCGCAAAGATTTTTGCCCAACTAACCTCATCATTCAAGATGGGATCTACTTACAAGGAAGAGCTGCGAACTGAGATCTGCAACTCCTTTTCGCAATTCGCAGAGGCCTTCCAGAGCCTGATTGATGCGGCAACCGAAAAAGTTGCTGAAAGCGGCAGGGGGAGATCCATTCTTTTCATCGTCGACGGCACGGACCGCCTTCGAGGCGAAGACAGCGAAAAGTTCTTCATTCATGACGCCCATCAGTTGCGTCAGCTTCGCGGGAATTTTATCTACTGCGCACCCATTCACATGATCTACGAGCACAATCAGCTAAACCAGGTTTTTGAAAGTATTCATAAATTGCCTATGATCAAGATCGAGGAGAAAGATCCGGGTATTCCGAACCCTGCCGGAATCTCTGCGATGGAGGAAATCATTTACAAACGTGCAGATCGGTCCCTATTCGATAATGAGGAAACGGTCAAATACCTCATCACCCACTCAGGCGGACATCCCCGAGACCTGCTCCATCTGCTTATGTACGGCTTCGAATCTGCGGAAGGAGACTTGATTGACCGATATTCCGCCGAGAAGGCCGTCAAAAGATTAGCGACCGATTATCGAATGACCCTGAGCAAGGATGATTTGCAACTTCTCTGTGAAATAGACAGCGCCCCTGAAGAAACGCATAATAGCGAGGAGGCGCGCAGGCTTCTGTATAACCTCGCACTGCTGGAATATAATTCCTACTGGTGGCGTTCCCATCCGGTGGTGCGTACACTGCCCGGCTATATAGCGTGCAAGCCCAAGAAGAGGGGCACTGATAATGAGCTACAAAGGACCAGCAGTTGACAATCCTGCCAATGAAGGATTCCTCTCATGGGACCTCGAAGGCTCGCATTCCAGTACGCTGCTTGCTTTTCGCCGTCTCATTAGCGGCCGGTCCGGCTTTTCGCTGCTCCTGCTGCAATACAATGACCCCCTCTACCGCGATAAAGTGATCCCCTATCTGAATCGTTATGCCTCCCAGCCCGAGGTGTATCACTTAGACCCGGAAACCGAATATCACCATTTTGAAAAACACCTGGTTGACCTGGGCCGCGATCACGACCTGATACAGGTGACCGGCTTTAGCGAGTGGCTGACCGAAGAATCACGCAAAGCCAAGTTTCGCGGCTTTAATTACCACCGGGAACTGCTGGCCGATAAAGTGCGGGCGACGGTTGCCCTTTGGATGACGGAAAACGACATCCGGGATTTCGCACTGGAAGCGCCGGACATGTGGGCCTGGCGCACGGGAGTTATCGACTTTTCTACACCCGGGCGAGAGGAAAATGAGCTGGAACGGTCACACCTCGATTTCGCCATCGCCGATTTGATCAACCGCGAAAAACGCATGAAGGAAATCGAGACATACCTTGCAGCCAATCCTGAAGAACGGGTCTCTCGTGCAAATCTGTTGCGCGAGCTCGGTCAGATTTACCGGGACTTGGGGCGAATCGATGACGCGCTAAAAGCGCTGGCCGATGCGGGAGCTATTTATAGGAGCAACGATCACAAACGGGATTATCTGTTTGTTAAGGGCGAGATCGCCCGTATTTACGTGGACAAGGGGAATATTGATGAGGCGCTCAAGCTCCACAAGGAGATGCTGGCGGTTTTCGAACAACTTGGAGACAAGCGGTCACGGGCGATTACACTTGGAGACATCGCCCACATTTACCGTGTCAAAGGAGATGTTGACGAGGCGCTCAAGCTTCTTGATGAAGAACTTAAGGCATACGAGCAACTCGGAGATAAGCGTTCCAGGGCCGTAGCCCTCGGAGAGATCGCCCGCATTTATGTGGACAAAGGAGATGTTGATGAGGCGCTCAGGCTTCACAATGAGGCACTTAAGATACACGAGGAACTTGGAGACAAGCGCTCACGGGCCGTTGTATTGGGAGACATCGCCCACATTTACCGTGTCAGAGGAGATGTTGACGAGGCGCTCAAGCTTCACTATGAGAGGCTGGCTATTTTCGAGCAACTTGGAGACAAGCGTTCACGGGCGATTACACTCGGAGACATCGCCCGTATTTATCAGGGGAAAGGGAATGCTGAAGAGGCACTCAAGCTCCATAATGAAGAACTAAAGGTATACGAGCAACTCGGAGACAAGCGCTCACGGGCCGTTACACTCGGAGACATCGCCCGCATTTATGTGGACAAAGGAGATGTTAACGAGGCGCTCAAGCTTCACAATGAGGCACTTGAGGTATTTGAGCAACTCGGAGACAAGCGCTCACGGGCCGTTACACTCGGAGACATCGCCCGCATTTATCGGGGGAAAGGGGATGTTGACGAGGCGCTCAAGCTCCACAATGAAGAACTCAAGGCATACGAGCAACTCGGAGACA
>OMOE01000144.1:0-16311 GCA_900290365.1 Syntrophobacter sp. SbD1
AATTATCCGAGGCTTCAAAATCAGGATTTTAAAGATCAAGGTAAATCAGAGGAAAAGATCCGAACGACCAGAACCAAAGATACTCACTTGACCGGCGATTGTCACTACCAACTCGCCTTACCCCTCTCACAAGCAAAAAGCTTTTCTACGCCAATAGCCGGGTACAGTCAATTAGAAAATGAAACCCATCGCGATATTTTCTGTCACGCTGGATCAATCGACCTTTATCCGATGGACCTTTTTCTTCCCCGCTTTGAGCAGAATGCCTCCATCCTTGAGATGCGCGGCCCCTACGCGAAGGTCTACATGCGTTATGCGCTCCTCGTTGATATACGCTCCGCCCTGCAGGATGAGCCGCCGCGCAGCGCTCCTCGATTCACACAGGTCCATTTCCGCAAAGAGTTCAAAGGCCGGGATTCCATCATCAAGGCGTTCTTTGAGCACAATAGTGGTAGGGACAGCGTCGGCCCTTTCCCCGGACATTCGAGGTATGTCGCTGGAGGGAAGCAGACCGTGGGGAAGCCGCCTTTCGCCAAACACGGAGAACGCGGCTTCGATGGCCGACAGCGCAGATTCCCGGCCATGGACGAGTTTTGTAACCTCATATGCCAGAATCGATTTGCAAACGTTTAGGTCCTTACCCTCGAGGACCCCGACTTGCTCTATTTCATTTAAAGGCAGAAAGGTGTAGAGCTTCAAAAAACGCTCGACATCACGATCATCCGTATTTATCCAGTATTGATAGAAATCGAAAGGACTGGTTCTATCGGCGCTAAGCCATACGGCGCCGGCGGCAGTTTTGCCCATCTTGGCGCCCGAGGCGGTAGTAAGCAGCGGAAAAGTAAGAGCATGGGCGCCCTTGTGCAGCTTCTTGCGTATGAGATCTATCCCGGCGACGATATTTCCCCACTGGTCGTCGCCGCCCATTTGCAGATAGCAGTCGCGATTTTGCGCCAGATGGTAAAAATCATATGCCTGGAGCAGCATATAATTAAATTCGATGAAATTGAGGCCGGACTCCAGGCGGATCTTATAGCTTTCGGCGGCGAGCATCCGGTTAACGCTGAAGTGCTTGCCGATATCCCGCAGGAACTCAATGTAGCGAAGCTCGACCAACCATTGAGCATTGTTAAGCAACAACGCCCTGTCATCACGGAAATCCAAAAAGCGCGAGAGCTGCTCTTTGAGAGCGGCCACGTTCGATTCGATTCTATCCAGAGTCAAGAGCTGCCGCATTTCGGTCTTGCCGCTGGGGTCTCCCACCAGACCTGTACCGCCTCCTACCAGGACTATCGGGCGATGGCCCTGGCGCTGCATGTGGGCGAGAGCCATAATGGGCACGAGGCTGCCTACATGCAGGCTGTCTGCGGTCGGATCGAACCCGATGTAGCATGAAGAGGGCTGGGAAAGATACTGCTTGAGTTCATCAACGTCTGTGGCCTGAGCCACAAACCCCCGCCCTTCGAGTATATCGAAGACGTTTGGCAATTCTGGGTCGCCTGAGATCATTTCGCGTATTCCACTGCCCTTGTTTCCCGAATGACAGTTACTTTGATCTGGCCGGGATAGGTGAGTTCGCTTTCGATTTTTTTGGCGATGTCGCGGCTGAGCAGTACGACATCGGAGTCTGCAACGATATGGCCTTCAACAACAATTCGCAGTTCCCTGCCGGCCTGAATTGCATAAGCTTTGCTGATCCCGCTGAAAGAACTGGCAATCCTTTCCAGGTCCTCAAGACGCCTGACATATGTTTCGAGCAATTCTTTTCGAGCGCCCGGCCGCGCCCCTGATAAAGCATCCGCGGCCTGAACGAGAACGGCGAAAACGTCCTCGGCCGGAACATCCTCATGGTGAGCCGCTATTGCGTGCACGATTGCAGGGGTTTCACCGTATCTTCTGGCGAGGTCGGAGCCTATTGCGGCGTGAGGGCCTTCCATCTCGTGGTCGACAGCCTTTCCGATATCATGTAAAAGACCAACCCGTCTGGCGTGTTTTTCGTTGAGCCCCAGTTCGGCAGCCATTATTCCGCAAAGGAAAGAGACTTCTCTGGAATGTTGAAGGACATTTTGCGCATCGCTGGTTCGGAACTTCAATTTGCCGATCAGCTTTATCAGCTCGGGATGAATGCCGTGGACACCGACATCGAATGCAGCCTGTTCGCCCGCCTCGCGGATTGAGGTCTCTATTTCGGCACTTACCTTTTCGACGATTTCCTCTATGCGCGCCGGATGAATCCTCCCGTCGGATATAAGTCTCTCCAATGAAATCCTGGCTATTTCCCGCCGCACCGGGTTAAAACCCGAGAGTATGACCGCTTCGGGAGTGTCGTCGATGATCAGGTCCACACCCGTTGAGGCCTCGATAGCACGAATATTTCTGCCTTCCCTTCCTATAATGCGCCCTTTCATTTCTTCATTAGGAAGGTTTACCACGGAGACAGTCTTTTCAGCCACGTAGTCTCCGGAGTATCTCTGGATCGCAAGAGAAATAATGTCTTTTGCTTTTCTATCCCCCAATTCACGCGCTTCGGTCTCAATTTTTTTGACAAGGACTGCCGCGTCGTGGCGAGCCTCATTTTCAACGGAGCGCACCAGCATATCTTTGGCTTCCAGTGCGGACATCCCGGAGACCTCTTCCAGCCTCCTTCTCTCATCCTTGATAATTGATTCCAATTCCTTTTCGCGGCCTACCATGTCCTTTTCCTGCTGCGAAATCTGCTTTTCACGCTTGGTAATGGTAGCTTCCCTTTTGTCGAGCGCATCGACCTTTCGGTCCAGGTTCTCTTCTTTTTGCAATATTCGCTTCTCGAGATTCTGGAATTCTTTCCTGCCTTCCTTGGATTCCTTCTCGAACTCCATTTTCATTTGCAAAAGGCTGTCTTTGGCCTGAAGGATAGCCTCCTTCTTGATTGTTTCAGCCTCCTTCTTAGCCTCGGCGATCAGATTTCGGGCATCTGATTCGACTTTCCGGTTCTTCTTTTCAAGCCAAAAGTGCCTGACAAGGTAGCCCAGGGCCCCGCCCGCAAAGAGCAGGATAATAATTAACAACGTCAAATAGATATAATTCATTATCAAAGCTTCCTTTCGGGCCTTGGAAACCCGGGAACACCAGCGAACCGCGCCCCCCGCCATAAACCGGAGGTCCATGTAGATCTTTGCAGCGAAGTCACACCTTTAGTGTGCCTCCTGGCTGCGATCTACCCAGAAATAAGCACTACGCAAATGCGGAATGGAATACAGGAGGATCCCAGATTGCCGAATGCCGCCGTGAAGCTCAACAGAAAAGCGGATAAGAAGGTAAGAAGGGCGTTGCCCCCGCTTCGTGCCGTGTTGACAGGTGGTCTTAGAACCTTAGGTTCAGGTGGGCGCCCTATAACTCCTTTAGGCTTCCAGCCGAAGCTGATATGCACACCAGAGTAAGGAAGGGCTCCCTTTCAGTATATGTTGGCTCAGAAACATTCTACCAATCACGAACACAGCAGGGGCAAACAGTATAAGCTATTTTATTCTTTCGGCTTGTTGCCGCTCTACTTAATCATAGAGCCAGGGTCTAAGCCGGAACCAAAAACTTAGCGCTTTTACCGAATAACGGTCAAAATAAACCGTTAAGCCGATCTCACCTCTTCGAGTTTCAGACGGTTCGAAGCGTTTTCCTCCACGTTCGCCAGACATCTGGCAAAAACCTAATACGGCCGCATGATAGATTTTATGCTGCCTTATAGATNNTAAAGGAGTGTGAAAATAAATAAGCCCCCCGCCGAAACGGGGGGCTTATTTATCATAATTTCAATTCGGCTACTGTCTCTCAGCCACCTTCAGACGAGCTATCGCACGGTGCAAAGCGGCTTGAGCGCGCGTAAATTCCAACTTGTCCCTGGAATCGGAAAGGCGCTTTTCAGCTCTTTCCCGGGCAGCCTTCGCACGAATTACATCGATTTCAGTTGCCGCTTCAGCAGCTGTAGCCAGAATGGTAACTGTATTTTTCAAAACTTCGGCATAGCCTCCCATTATCGCAACATGCTGGGAAGTGGCGCCGGACCGGAACCTCAGCTCACCAATCTTCAGCTTACAAAGAAAGGGAATGTGTCCCGGAAGAACTCCAAATTCCCCCAACTCACCAGGCGCGACAACAATGTCCACCTCTTCGCTGAGGACTTTTCTTTCCGGAGTAACTATTTCAAGCAATATTTTTTCGGCCATATGCTCACCATCTTCTTATGATTAGGACGCTAAGCTGCTGCGGCCATTTGTTTGGCCTTTTCGACCGCTTCCTCGATGGACCCGACCATGTAGAAAGCCTGCTCCGGTATTTCGTCATGCTTGCCTTCGCAGATTTCCCTGAAACCTCTGATGGTATCTTCCATTTTAACGTACTTTCCTGGAACACCGGTAAAGGTTTCAGCAACGTTGAACGGTTGCGACAGGAAACGTTGGATCTTTCTGGCCCTGGCAACGACAAGCTTGTCTTCATCGGCAAGCTCATCCATTCCAAGGATGGCGATGATATCCTGCAGGTCTTTATACTTTTGCAGAATCTGCTGAACTTCGCGCGCCGTATAGTAGTGGTCCTCGCCAAGAACATTGGGGTCGAGGATACGCGAGGTGGAATCGAGCGGGTCAACCGCCGGATAAATACCAAGTTCGGCAATCTGACGAGAAAGAACGACCGTGCCATCGAGGTGAGCAAAGGTCGTGGCAGGAGCAGGGTCAGTCAGGTCGTCTGCCGGAACGTACACGCACTGAACCGAGGTGATCGATCCCTTGTTGGTGGAAGTGATACGTTCCTGCAATTCACCAAGGTCGGTTCCCAGGGTTGGCTGATATCCAACAGCGGAGGGCATGCGGCCAAGCAAGGCGGAGACTTCGGCGCCGGCCTGAGTGAATCTGAATATATTGTCAATAAACAGAAGAACGTCCTGCCCTTCGACATCGCGGAAATATTCAGCGACCGTAAGCCCGGAAAGAGCAACACGCGCACGCGCTCCAGGGGGTTCGGTCATCTGACCGTAAACCAGCCCGGCACGGGGAAGAACGCCGGAATCCTTCATTTCGTGATAGAGGTCGTTTCCTTCACGAGTTCTTTCGCCAACACCGGCAAAGACGGAGATACCACCATGCTGCATGGCTATATTGTGGATCATCTCCATCATAACAACGGTTTTGCCGACGCCTGCGCCGCCAAACATGCCCATCTTGCCGCCGCGAGGAAATGGAACGAGCAGGTCAATAACTTTTACGCCGGTCTCAAGAACTTTAACCGAGGTATCCTGCTCAGTGAAGCTCGGCGCAGTCCTGTGAATCGGCATGTAAGAATCCGTATTTATGGGGCCAAGCCCATCAACGGTCCTGCCCACAACATTGATAACACGGCCGAGCACCGGTTTTCCAACAGGCATCATAATAGGCTTTCCGGAATCCTTTACCGGCATGCCGCGCACGAGCCCGTCAGTCAAATCCATCCCGATGGTGCGCACAACATTGTCACCAAGGTGCTGGGCGATTTCGAGAACGAGATTATCTTCCTCGGAATTTATTCCGGGGTTAGATACAAACAGGGCCGTCAAAAGTGGAGGAAGCTTTCCCTCTGCGAATTCGACGTCCACAACATTTCCAATAACCTGAACGATTTTCCCCATATTCATGGGTTTGTATCCTCCTTGAATTATTTCCTGAGGGCCTCGGCGCCGCCGACTATATCCATCAATTCCTTGGTAATCCCTGCCTGCCTTGCCTTGTTATAGGTAAGAGTCAGAGTCCTTACCAGTTCCTTACAGTTACTGGTCGCATTCTCCATGGCGGCCATACGAGCGGCGTGTTCGCCCACGGATGTCTGATATAAACTCTCCAGGACCTGGACATAGATATAATTTGGCAGCAGATCCGTCAACAGTGCCTCATGAGAAGGCTCAAACAGGTACTCGAACGCCTTTTCACCTTCCTTCTGCTCGGTGGGAGCGATAGGAAGAAGCCTGACAATGGAAGGCTGCTGCTTTGCTATGTTGATGAAGTGACTGTAAAGAATATAAACCTCGTCCGCCTCGCCCGTTTCGAACAACTCGATCAGCGAACTCCCAATCCGGCGGGCATCCTCGTAGGCGACCTTATTGAGCAAGCCCATATGGTTTTCACGAACTTTTACAGGCCGGCGCCTAAAGTAATCTCTTGCCTTTCTTCCGGCATTTATGAGACTTACTTCGACACCCTCAGCTTTTTTGGCCTTGATAAACCTTTCGGCCCCCACCAACAGGTTGGTATTGAAACTGCCGCAAAGACCCCGGTCTGCGGTAACCAGCAGGAGCTCAACATTTTTCACTGTTTCTTTGGGCGTAAGCAGTGAGTAAACGCTGGTATCCTCCACCCCAGCAGCAAGCCGTCCTATGAACTCCCGGAACTTTTGCGCATAGGGGTGGAATTTCTCCATATTCTGCTGGGCGCCGCGTAGTTTCGAGGCGGCCACCATGTTCATGGCCTTTGTAATCTGCGAGGTCTTCCTGACAGCTTCTATCTTTCTCTTTATGTCTCTTAGAGTTGCCATGTCTTATCTGTCCTCTGGTCAATTTCGAGGCTGTTTAAGCCTGGAAAACCCCCGCAAATTCTTTCAGTGCCGCAGACATTTTTTCATCCAGAGAATCGCTGATCGCGGCCTTCTCTTTGATTTCGGACAAAACCTCAGGGTATTTGCGCTCAACGAAAGCCAACATCTGCTGTTCATACTGGAGGACTTTCTCGACAGGAATCTCATCGAGGAAACCTCTTGTGCCCGAATATAGAGAAAAGATCTCTTTTTCAGCGGACATCGGCTGATATTGGGGCTGCTTGAGCAGTTCGACAAGTCTCATACCCCTGTTCAACTGGGATTGAGTCGATTTGTCGAGATCGCTTCCGAACTTGGCAAAAGCTTCGAGTTCCCGGTACTGAGCCAGTTCGAGGCGCAGTTTTCCGGCAACCTGCTTCATTGCTTTAGTCTGAGCGGCCCCGCCGACGCGTGATACCGAGAGGCCTACGTTAATGGCCGGACGCACACCGGCAAAGAAAAGATTGGGTTCGAGATAAATCTGGCCATCCGTAATGGAAATAACGTTGGTCGGGATGTAGGCCGAAACATCGCCGGCTTGAGTCTCGATAATAGGAAGAGCAGTAAGCGAACCGCCTCCAAGCTCGTCATTGAGCTTCGAGGACCGCTCCAGGAGTCTGGAGTGGTTGTAGAAAATGTCACCCGGATATGCTTCGCGAGCAGGTGGACGTCGAAGCAGCAGCGAAACCTGCCGGTAAGCGGTGGCCTGTTTTGACAGGTCATCGTAGATGATGAGGGCATGTCCGCCCTTGTCACGATAGTACTCGCCCATGGCGGTACCGGCNNAATCGTGTAATCCATTGCGCCATGCTTGCGAAGCGTCTCAACAACTTGTGCAACGGTGGATTTTTTCTGGCCGACAGCAACATAGATGCAGATTATGCCGCTATCTTTCTGGTTGATTATGGTATCGACCGCGATGGCTGTTTTACCGATCTGGCGGTCACCAATGATGAGTTCCCGCTGCCCGCGCCCGACCGGGGTCATAGCGTCGATTGCCTTCAGCCCGGTGAACATCGGCTCTTTAACAGACTGCCTTGCAATAACTCCGGGAGCGATGACTTCGATTCTGCGGAATTCGGTGGCCCCGATGGGTCCTTTTCCGTCGAGCGGGTCTCCAACCGAGTCTACAACCCGGCCGAGCACCGCATCGCCAACCGGTACTTCAGCGATACGACCGGTCCGGCGAACTTCATCGCCCTCTTTGATGTGGACGTCTTCGCCCATGATCGCCACGCCCACGTTGTCCTCTTCGAGGTTGAGAGCCAGTCCGAAGATGGTTCCGTGCGCTGTAGGGAACTCAAGCAATTCCATTGACATGCATTTTTCGACTCCGTAAACGCGGGCAATACCGTCGCCTACGGAGAGCACTCTTCCGGTCTCGCTGAGATCAACCTTTTTCTCGTAGTCTTTGATCTGCTCTCTNNGATTTCCATTTATCCTACCGCACCCCTCTTCAAAGATTCTTTAAAATTGAGCAATTGACGCTTTACGCTGCCATCTAAAACAAAATCGCCGATCTGGGCAAAAACCCCTCCAAGCAAAGAGGGATCAACCTCGAATTCGACGACAACCTTCTTGCCAATTTTCTTTTCCAAAGCCGCAGCGAGATCCCCTATTTCGGCATCACCCAATTTTACGGCCGCCT
Source organism: Syntrophobacter sp. SbD1 (assembly GCA_900290365.1). Classification (GTDB taxonomy): domain Bacteria; phylum Desulfobacterota; class Syntrophobacteria; order Syntrophobacterales; family Syntrophobacteraceae; genus SbD1. The sequence continues at coordinate 8,222 of OMOE01000144.1, forward strand.
TGACCTTTGCCCGGGAGATATTGGCGTTTTCGTCGATTAGCATGTGGTAATAATCGACAATTTCGTGCAGGTGCTGTATGCGCCTTTTCTCCACCAGAAGATTGAAAAAGCTCTTCATAATAGGCGACAGTTCCAATTGGGCGGCCACTTTCTCAAAGATAGTCATTTTCACGCCTGCCGGATAAAGTGGATTCCTCAGCGCGTTTTCGAGATCAGGGAGATCTTTGAGGACTTTATCAAAGCCGTCCAGTTCCGTTCCATACTGTTCGACCGCATTTGCCTCCAGGGCAAGAGTGAACAGTGCCCTCGAATAACGTTTGGCAATAACTTGATTTTTCACTTCGCCTCCACCACCTTCGTCATGAATTCCTGAACCAGGCGCTGCTGATCGTCAGCCTTTATTTTTTTTCGAATAAGATCCTGTGCAGCGTTTACCGACAGATCTGCGACTTCGTTCTTCAGACTGTCGAGAGCAGCCTGGATCTCCTGCTGGATAGCGATCTGAGCCTGCTTTTGAATATATTCCGCCTCGTTCTGGGCAGTCTTGATAATTTTTTCTCTTTCGGCTTCGCCTTCAGCAATCAGTTCATCAACGATCTTTTTGGTTTCTTGCTCCAGGGAAACGACCCTGGCCTGAACCTGTGCAAACTCGGATTTGGCCTGAGCGGTCTTAGTCTCAAGTTCGGCGAGCAAACGTTTAATCTCTTCTCTGCGCGAGCTTAGGAAGTTGGCGGCAGGTTTTTTAAGAAGCTTAACCAGGGCGCCGACCACAATAACAAACGCGAGCGTGCGATATCCAAAGTCAGTCCAGTTAAGGTGGTGGTGATGGCCCTCTTCGACCTCCGCAGCCAAGGCGTTGCCGAGCCACACAAAATCGAGCACTATGCCCACAACGGGCGCCAGGTACCTGGATCTTATCATTTTTGCCCTTAAACTCGCATGCATTTAAATCTTCCTCCCCAGAATCTTCTGCGCCAGGTCAACAGAAAACGCCTTCACCTGCTGCTTGAGCTCCTTTCGAGCGGCAGCGATATCCTTTTGAATCGTTCCGCGCAGTTCCTGAACATTTGCGGCCGTCTGGTCCGAAATGCGGCGAAGCAGTTCTTTTTCCTGCTCATAGCCCGCCGCCTTGAGCTCCTGAATTTTCTGAGCCCCGGTTCTCCTGGCATCCTGAAGCTTCTGGTTATACTCCAGAAGCGATGCCCGGGCCTGTTTCTCCAGCCTCTCGATCCCTTTTTCCTTGTCCGAGATAAATCTTTTTCTTTCCGCTACTACCCTGCGAATCGGACGGTACAAAACAAAATTCATGAGAAACAGAAAGACGAAGAAATTGGCCATTTGGATAAAAAGCGTGACATTGATGCTGATCATCGTGCTCTACCCTCCACGTTAAACTGCCGGCAACACTAAGGAAATACAAGCACATTCGGGCACGCCGGCCCCGATGCTCAGAGAGGCGGCTCAAACAGGCGAAATTGAATTTTCATACAGACGCATAAGCCATTAATATCGGCGTGCTTACTAGCACAGGTCAAGGTCCTTGGCAAGTGAAAAGCACGAGAAAGCACAATTAAAAGAAGTTGAAATTTGCGATTTTGCGCACGACCACGTGAGTTTTTCAACGCGTTTGGAACACATATCTACGCATACTTACATTTTCTATCAATCCGATTGCAAGACAGAGCGTGACGAGCTATCAATCCGATTGCAAGACAGAGCGTGACGAGCGAAGAGCCGCCGTAACTCACGAAAGGAAGCGTAATTCCGACCACCGGAAGCACTCCGATTACCATGCCGATATTGATAAAGGCCTGCCATAGAATGAGCGCGCTCATTCCGACGACGACCAGAGATCCGAATCTGTCGCGAGACCTTGCGGCAACCCTGAGCGTAAGAAAGATCAGCAGGCAGAACAGAAGAATCAGAACGGCGCAGCCCACAAACCCCCACTCTTCAGCCCAGACCGAAAAGATGAAATCGGTATGTTTTTCCGGCAAAAAATGTAGTTTGTTTTGTGTCCCGTTGAGGAAACCCTTCCCCCAGAGCATGCCCGAACCGATGGCAATTTTAGATTGCCTGATGTGGTAGCCGGCCCCAAGTGGATCCAGGTCCGGACTGAGAAGTATGAGTACGCGGCGTTTCTGATAAGGTTTAAGGACGTGCTCCCATACCGGCAAGATGAGCGGGATGACCGTCAGGGCCAAAGCGGCGATATATTTCCAGCGAACGCCAACAAAGAAGATCATGGTGGTTGCAATGGCCATCAATGAGATGGCCGTGCCGAGATCGGGTTCGGCAAGTACCAGCAATACAGGTAAAACAACGAGAGAGAGAGGAAGGAACAATTTTTTAATGCCGGGGAAGTTGGTGACTTCCTGAGATGAGAAATAGCCGGCAAGCTGGATGACTATAACGACCTTCATAAATTCTGAAGGCTGAAATTGAAATCCGCCGAGCTCAAGCCACCGCTTCGAACCATGGACCTCCTTGCCAATGGCAAGCACTACCATGAGAAGAAGCAGAACAAACCCATAGAGCCATGGGCTGAGACTCCTGAGCCGCTGATAATTGACAAAAAGCGAACAGCCCATCACGACAAAACCAAGGACAAGCCATAGGATTTGCCTTATGAACAAGTTGTTCGTCGGCCTGGCCTGAATCTGGGTATAAAGTGCGGAGTAAATGCTGAGCAGTCCGATGCAAATAATCGCCAGCAAGGCCCAGATTATGGACCAGTCAAAATTTTCGATGAGGCGCCTGTCCATCATAATCGGATAACTTCCTTAAACGGGCAGCGGGAAGCAGGAATGAAAAACTTCAAAGACCGGAACAGAAAATATAGCTTCACTCTTCGCGCTATTCTTTGAGCGGTTTTTCCGTATTTTTCAAGTAAGCCAGTATGACTTTCTGGACCATCGGGGCTGCAACCGACGCCCCGTGGCCTCCATGTTCGACTATAGCGGCGACGCATATCCGGGCATCTGAAGCAGGCGCATACCCCACAAACCATGCATGGTCCCTGTCTTTTGAGTTGGTCAATTTTTCGAGCAGTTTCCTGTTCGCCCCCTGGGCCACATGAACGACCTGGGCGGTACCCGTTTTGCCTGCAATTTGAACGAACGGGTTCCGGATCAGGTGCCCCGTTCCCCTCGGCTCTTCTACAACGCCAGCCAAACCTTTCTTCACAAGATCGAACCAGGGTTGTTCGATTGATATCTTGCGCTTCAACCTGGGACTTATCTCGTCTATCTCATTTGCGGAACTGCCCTCGATTCTCTTTACAACATAGGGCTGCCAGAGTTTCCCATTGTTGGCGATTGCCGAATACGCCATTGCCATTTGCAGTGGAGTGACCAGGTCAAAACCCTGCCCGATGGATATGGAGATGGTTTCACCCTTCTGCCAAGGAACGCCGGTGGCCTGTTTTTTCCACAAGGAGGTAGGGATGAGTCCGGGATGTTCGCCCTGCAGACCTATGCCCGTTCTTTCTCCCAGCCCGAACGCGGTTACATTCTGGGCCAATCGATCAACACCCAGTTTGAGGCCGGTTTGGTAAAAGAAAACGTCACAGCTTTCGATCAAAGCCCTTTCCACGTTCACAGACCCGTGGCCGTGGTCTTTCCAGCAACGATACTTTCTATCACCGAACTGAAGGTAACCCGGGCAGGTGAAGTTAGATGCCGCGTTGATCGCACCTTCCTTTAGCGCCGCAAGAGCTACGAAGGGTTTGTATGTGGACCCAGGCGGATAAGCAGCCCCGCTTCCACGGTTGAGCAGAGGATGGCTCGGATCTTTGCTCAAGGCAAGCCATTCATCCTTGTTCAACCCGCGAACGAACTTCTCCTGGTCGAAAGAGGGACTGCACGCGAAAGCCAGAACTGCTCCGTCAGTTGGATCAACGGCCACGATTGCGCCGGTTTTATCCTCGAGCAGGGCCTCGGCAGTCTTTTGGAGCTCCATATCGAGAGTGAGCCACAAGTTGCGGCCCGAAATGGGCAGATGCTCCTCAAGCAGCCGAACCCTTCTTCCGGCAGCATCAACTTCGAGCTGCCGCCCTCCCCTGCTTCCGTGCAGATACTTTTCGAAAGCACTTTCTATTCCGACTTTGCCGATGTCCTCTCCGGGATAGTATCCCCGATACTTTTCGCTCTTGATCTCCGCCTCGGTAATCTCGCTCAAATACCCGATCAGGTGTGCGGCCGTTGCATTCCATTTGTATTCACGCTTGGGCTCGAGTTCAATCTCCACGCCCGGAAGCCTTATGCGCTGGGCCTCGACCCTGGCCAGGCAATCTCTGTCCAGATCCGACGCCAGACGAAGCGGCACGAATTTCGGAGAACTCTTATTAGCTTCGATAATTGAAAAAAACTCATCCGGATTTCGCTCGCAAAGGCGTGCAAGCTCTCTTATGGTGCCGTCCAGATCGGTAATGTCTTCGCGTATGATCACAAGGTGGTAAGCGGGGCGATTCTCAACAATGGGCACGCCGTTTCTATCAAATATTATCCCGCGTGGGGCGGCGATTTCCTCCATCCTGATCCGGTTATTCTCGGATTGATAGCGGTAAAGTTCGCCCTGGAGCACCTGAAGTTGCCAAAGCCGAACCATGTAGATCATCATCAGAAGCACCATAATAGCGCAGATGAGCAAATACTGCCTCTGGAAAGAGACTGACTCGCCGCCATCGCGGTTTATCAGCTTGAACCCGTCTAGTTTATCGTCTGTGGTTTTCATCTCGTTGAATTCCGGCCAATTGAGCCGCTAAACCGTATTTTCGAGTGTTTAGCATCGGATAGATCAAAAAGGGCGCGATTATAGCTGAAAGAATCGTTCTGACGCCCAATCCTGTCCATATTGAAGTCAGTGCAGGAGCATCCATGGGAACAAAAGACAAAAACAACCCCAGCGCGATGGACTGGCCCAGAGCGCACAGGCCGATCAAACCCATCTGATAGGCGGGGTTGCGCCAGTCGAATTTCTCTGACGCCATGTTCACCAGGCAAACAGTTACTACATAGGAGCCGACATGCAGGCCCCAAAATTCTCCTGAAAAATTATCGACGACGAACCCCAACAGGCCGCCCAACAGGACGCCGGTGAGCGGAGGAAACTCATCGGCGATGGCGAACATGACCGGAAGAAGAAGATCTACCCTCAATCCTGCGTAAGGCAACCGATCAATGAGATGCGCCTGGATTGCAAGCACCAGGAGGCAGTACAGAATGAACTTTATCATCTTTCCAGCAGTATTGGCAGGGGCAAACGGGCCAAAGGCAATCATCTTGAATCCACTTTGGGCTTGGGCAACGCCTGGCCTCGGGGATCGGGTTGAGCCTTTTCCCCGGGCCTGTTTCGGAGCCCGGTCTGCCCTTTAGACCCGGGCTTGCGATTCGCCTGAGTCTGAGGCTTTAACTGAGGTTTAGATGTTGGTTTTGCCTTGGAAGTTACCTGGACCGGAGGTTTGGGCTGAGGCTTGCTCTGGGTCTGAGCCAAGGGCTTTGCCCGGGGCTTTGCAGACTTTGTTGCAGGCACTGCCACGGGGGTTGCCGAGGTACTTGTTCGTCCCTGAGCCTGAGATTGGACCTCAGGCTGGGCCGAAACAGACTGTTCCACTTCATCATCCCCGGCACCCAACCCGGGCCCGGCGCGTTTTATTATGAGCACCTCTTCGAGTGCGCTCAACCGGCAAAGCGGTTTGACATCAATGTTCTGGAAAAGATCGGCAGGGTCCCTGCGGATGGTGTGCACTACTCCCAACCTCAGTCCTTTGGGAAAAATGCCATCTTTGCCGGAAGTGATAACCAGATCACCTTCTTTTATATCCAGATTGCCGCGAATATATTTCAAAATGCACCCGTTTGCGTCTTTACCCCGAAGAATGCCTCTCACTCGATTACGCTGAACGATAGCGTCAACCGCGCTACCCTGATCGGTTATAAGCAACACCCTGCTATGGTGGTCGGAAACGTCCAGAACACGCCCTATCACCCCTTCGTCATTGACGACCGGCATATCAGGGGCTACTCCGTCACGAAATCCCTTATCGACCATGATTGTCTGAAACCAGCCCGTCAAATCGTGCACTATTACCTGGGCGGGAATTGTTTCAGACATGGTGGAGGTCCTGAAATCGAGCAGACGCCTTAACCGCTGGTTTTCGACATAGGCCTCCTGGTAAGATGTCAGCTTGTCATGGAGTCCGGTAAGTTCATTTTTGAGCGATTCGTTCTCAACGCGAAGATTCCTAAGCCAGATGTAATCTTGAAAGAACTCTTCGAAAGATGAAATTACTCTGCCGAACAACCGGATCGGAGGGTTTACCGTTTCCGTCACGGAGCGTTGCAGGAGGTCCATTTGGCCTGGAGTTCGGAAATTGAGGGAGAAAATATACAAAAAGACGCTGATGAACACGAGGACCAGGGTTGCGCCACGCAACCGGCGAAGCCAAAGGCTCGTATTAAAAGATCTCATATCCTGCACTTCGATTTAGGATCAGGAAAGCACGTCTTTTAAGATATCAATCTCTTCCAGAGCCTTGCCTGAACCTAGCACGACTGTGGACAGAGGATCATCGGTCAGCATTATCGGCAATCCAGTGTTGATTCTGAGGAAGTGATCGAGATTTTTGAGAAGAGCTCCTCCACCGGTCAATACAATGCCGCGGTCCACGATGTCGCCTGCCAATTCGGGGGGCGTTTGTTCGAGGGCAACTTTTATGGTTTCCAGAATGGAATCGATTTGTTCCTGAATCGACTCCCGGATCTCATCGGAGTTGACCTCAAGGGTTTTAGGAATCCCCGTTACGAGATCGCGTCCCTTAATCATCATGGTTTCAGTTTCCCCGAGGGAGTAGGCATTGCCGATGGTGGTCTTTATAAGCTCGGCGGTTCTTTCACCTATGAGCAGATTATACTTGCGTTTAATGTGCTGGAGAATATCCTGGTCCATTTTGTCCCCGCCAACGCGCACAGAGCGGCTGTAAACTATGCCGGCAAGGGAGATGATAGCGACCTCTGTCGTTCCTCCACCTATATCCACCACCATGTTGCAAACCGGTTCGGTGATGGGCAGGCCGGCCCCGATCGCGGCCGCCATAGGCTCTTCTATAAGATATACTTCATGGGCGCCCGCAGACTCCGCTGATTCCCTGACAGCTCTTTTTTCCACCTGCGTCACACCCGACGGAATACAGATTATCACTCTCGGCCTGATAAAGGAACGCCTGTTGTGCACTTTTCTTATGAAGTATCTCAACATCGCCTCAGCCACCTCAAAATCGGCGATCACACCATCTTTCATGGGCCTGATTGCGGTGATATGGCCGGGGGTCTTGCCGAGCATCATCTTGGCGTCATGTCCCACGGCCACCACTCTGTTGGCGCCCCGCTCGTCCTTGCGAACGGCGACAACGGAAGGCTCTGTCAAAACTATCCCCTTACCCCGCACGTAAACAAGAGTATTGGCGGTGCCAAGGTCTATGGCGAGATCATTCGAGAAAAGCCCGAGTATTTTATTGAGAAACATCCGTGGTATTTCCTTTCGATCCAGTTTTAAAGTGCCCTTTCATAACATGTGAGTTTCACATCCGCAATGCCTAAGTGGGATTGAGGAATTGTGGAATTGAGGGATTCGGGAATTTGGGGATTTAGGGATTTAGGGCTTCCTGAACTCCTCAGTTCGGAATATGTTTTTAATTCCTCAATTCTTCAATTCCTCAATTCCAGTTGACAAACAGCCAAGATTGAGATTAAGCTTGTTTGTTTGAGTATGTCGGATCGTTTCACGGGCCTTTGTGCCCCCCTTTTCGCGTCTGATCCGAGCTGGCAAATTATATTAACGAGGAAGTTATATGTCCAAGAGAACATATCAACCGAGCAACATTAAAAGAAATCGTACTCACGGCTTCCTTGTGCGAATGGCGACCAAGGGTGGCCGCGCCGTATTGAAGCGGCGGCGCGCAAAAGGGCGAAAACGACTGTCGGTTTCAGGGTGAGCTAACCTTCGGATGTGGGATCTTTGAGGGGCAATTACAGTTTCCGGCCTCATGAAAGAATTCGTTGTTCCGCCGATTTCCAGCGCGTCAAAAGAGC
>OMOE01000144.1:16321-21253 GCA_900290365.1 Syntrophobacter sp. SbD1
TTACAGTTTCCGGCCTCATGAAAGAATTCGTTGTTCCGCCGATTTCCAGCGCGTCAAAAGAGCTGGGAAACGCGCGAAAACCGTCCATTTTGGTCTGAATTTCATTCCAAACGGTCTTGAATTCCATCGCTTAGGCCTTATTGTGCAAAAGCGGTTCTGGCCTTCGGTAAGGCGCAACCGCATCAAGAGGGTCATTCGTGAATGGTTCAGGCTGAATAAAGGCCGAATCCCACTTCCGGCTAAGGATATTGTCGTAATCGGACGCCCTGGAGCGGAAAGACTCTCGCCGGGAGACCTCCACAGGGAGCTCTCAGCGGTTTTTTATAAACAGGAAAATAACGGATGATCCGGTCGATATTTCTGGGTCTGATTAGACTATATCAATTAGTGATCTCGCCGCTGTTTCCTCAGGCCTGCCGATTTTCGCCCAGTTGTTCACACTATACCTTTGATGCGATCAGAATGCACGGCGTTTTCAGGGGAATTTACCTTGGGTTGAGACGCATTGTGCGCTGTCACCCATTTAACCCGGGCGGCTATGATCCCGTTCCACAAGATGAACGAGCAGACGCGGTAGCACGGAGAAAGGATGACATCTCCTTGTCTCCTCGTTTCCACGTCTCTTTCGACAAGGACTAACGGAGATTTCCTTAATGGATTCAAAGGCTCTTTTGGCAATAGTATTATCATTCCTGCTTTTTCTGGTTTGGCATTTTTATTTCGGCCCCATGCAAACCCCTCCATCTCAGCAAAGGCAGGCCACTACGGCCACGACCCCGTCCCAGACGCCCCAGCCCCCGGCTGCGGTTTCCACCCCGCCCCCGCCAAAGGTGGACCTTTCAGCCCAGAAGACCTGGTCGATCGAGAACGATCCGCTCTACAGGATGACGATTATTGCCCAGGGCGCGCGCGAGAGTTCTTTTGAACTCCTCAAATTCAAAGAGGAACTCAAACCCGATTCGCCCCCGATGCAAATGATTCGCGACTCCGGGTATTCTCCCCTTGTTATCGACTTGTTTTCTCATAAAGAGTTGGAGCTCTACAGGCAGCCTTTTGCAAGCGATGCGCCCAGCGATCTCAAGATTGGTCCGGAAGAATCTCCCAGAAGTATCAATTTTCAGACCGAGGTCCCTGGAAAAATCCGCCTGACCAAGATTTTCACTGTCCAACCCGGCTCTTATGCGATGGACATGGAAATCCAGATACAGAACCTCTCTGCTGAAAAACTCTCCGACAATATGGATCTTTATTTTTACTTCGAACCATACACGGTAAAGCAGGATTCCTACAACCTATCCCGGCTGACTTTTTCAACAGCCCGGTCCAACCACGATCTTCAGTTAAAAGATCTGCAAAAGCATACTGCTGCGCCCCCGCCCCCTTATGACTGGGTAGGGTACCAGAATAACTTTTTCATCCAGGCGATTATTCCACTCGATTCCGGGTACCAGGTAATTCCGAGTTTGGTTGACGAGAAAAACGCAGTGAATCCGATAACCCAGTTGGTTTACCGCACCGAAAGGTTCGATATCGATCCGCAAGCGTCCAAGTCTTTCAAGTTCAGGCTCTACAGCGGCCCTAAGGAAGTTGCCGATTTGCAATTGGCCGGCCATAACCTCGATGCCGCAGTTGATTACGGCTGGTTTACGGTCGTGGCAAAACCGCTTCTGCTGGTACTGAAGTGGTTTTACTCATACACGCATAACTACGGGGTAGCTATTATTTTGATTACGCTCATCATCAAGTTGCTTTTCTGGCCTCTGACCCAGAAAAGCTATACTTCGATGCAGAAGATGAAGAAGCTTCAGCCCAAGATTCAACAAATCCGGGAAAAATATAAGGATGACAAAGAGAAGCTGAACACGGAAATGATGCAGGTTTACAAGACCTATAAAGTGAACCCGATGGGCGGGTGCCTGCCGATGGTGCTTCAAATACCTGTCTTTTTTGCTCTCTATCGCATGTTGAACTCAGCGGTCGAACTCCGGCACCAGCCTTTCGCACTCTGGATACACGATCTGACCGCTCCGGACCGGCTTAACCTGGGATTTTCAATCGACCTTCCGATGGTTGGCCATTTGGACGGACTGCCGGTTCTCACCATCCTAATGGGCGTCACAATGTTTCTGCAGCAAAAGATGACGCCGTCGTCAGGAGATCCCCGCCAGGAAAAAATAATGCTTATAATGCCNNGTTTACTTTTTTCTTTATAAATTTTCCGGCGGGTCTTGTGCTTTACTGGTTTGTTAACAATCTTCTCTCTATTGCGCAGCAATACTTGATCAATCGCCGTGCCAGCGCTTAGGCGGTTATCTCTCCGCAAACCATCTTTTAATTTTTCCGTGAACGACGGAGGAGAGCATGTCTACTTTAGAATTTGAAGAAAAATCAGTCGAGGACGCAATAGACCTTGCCTGCCGACAATTGAAGCTTCCTCGCGAAAAGCTCGAAATAGAGATCATTTCGAAGGGGTCTTCCGGGATCTTCGGTATTGTCGGGATGAGGAAGGCCAAGATCCGCGTAACCACAACAGTTCTTCCTGTCGGACTTGCCGCCGAGAAGTCCAAGGAAGTCCTCGATGAGATACTAAAACACATCGATTTGCCGATGGTTGTCGAATGCGAGCCGAAAGAGGGTTACTATTACCTGAACATTATAAGCAACGGTTCAGGGCTGCTCATCGGCAAACGTGGCAGAACCCTCAATGCGCTGCAGTTCCTGGTATCGAAAATCGTCAGCAGGCAGACCGGAGAAAATGCTTCCATAATCGTAGATACGGAAAACTACCGCTCTAAGCGTGAGTTAAGTCTGAACGAGTTGGCGCGCCAGTTGAGCGACAAAGTTAAAAAGTCCCACCGCTCCCTGACTACCGGTCCCATGAGTGCTCAGGACCGCAGGATTATTCATTTGGCCCTCAAAGAGGACCATGAGGTCAGGACGAAGAGTAAGGGAGAGGGGAATCTGCGGCGCGTTGTAATTTATCCGGTAAAGAAAACAAAACCACCCAGGCCAGACGCTGAAAAGACGGATTAGGCGCTCGCTTTGAAATGGATTTTAAACTGCTCCAGGATACCATTTGCGCAATAGCCACCCCCGTTGGCGAAGCGGGCATCGGTTTGATCAGATTGAGCGGGCCGGAAGCGCACATTATGGCCCGAAAGATTTTCAGGCCGAAAAATCCCGATCTCAACCCAAGATCTCACACCCTCCATTATGGCTGGATAAAGGACCCTGTTTCTGGCGAACAGGTCGACGAAGTCCTGCTCACCTACATGACAGCGCCCGAAACTTACACCCGCGAGAACATCGTAGAAATAAACTGCCACAGCGGATACGCCGTTCTAAACCGTATCCTGGAACTTGTTCTGGCAACCGGCGCCCGTCTGGCCCAACCGGGTGAGTTTACGCGCCGCGCTTTTTTAAACGGCCGAATAGACCTCTCACAGGCCGAAGCTGTTATAGACATAATCCGTTCCAGCTCCGAACAGGCAATGTTGATGGCAAATCGCCATCTCCGGGGGGATTTCCGGCAACTCATTGAAAAATGGCGCGAAACACTCATCCAGGCCCAAACGCGTCTTGAAGCCTTTATCGATTTTTCCGACGATCTCGAAGGGGAAAAGGAACAAGAGGGACCCGAGTATGAATCGCTTCGGGAGCAACTGCTTGCCGATGTCACGATACCTCTTGGGACCACCTTGAGCAAGTACGAGCAGGGACGAGTGCTTCGCGAGGGACTCACACTGGTGCTCGTGGGAAAACCAAACGTCGGAAAATCCTCGATGCTCAACGCTCTTGTCGGCAGGGACAGGGCCATCGTCACAGCCGCCCCGGGCACAACCAGGGACGTCATAGAAGACACATTCGTTCTAAAAGGCGTACAGGTGCGGGTCCTGGATACGGCCGGAATTCGAAACGAGCCCGATGAAATAGAATCGTTCGGCATCGAAAGAACGATTCGCTCGGTGTCCGAAGCGGACGTGGTGCTGTGGCTTATCGACCACAGCAGGTCTCTAACCGATGAGGACCGCAAGGTCTACGAGGCGATAGGCGAATCGCATTTCATTGTGCTGCTCAACAAGAGCGACCTAGCTCCGGCCTTCCCCATCGAAACAGTGGAGCAACACTTTCCAGGCCATCGCCCCGTTTTCAGCTTATCGGCAAAAACCCCCCCGGACGTCGAGCGGTTAAAGGCTTTCATGGCCGAGACATTCATAATGCGGCCGCTGCAGAATTGCAAATCTCAAATCGTTCCGAACCTGAGGCACAAAGAATGCCTCGAACAGGCGTTAAAGGCGCTTGTCAGGACGGGAGAACTCCTTGACTCCAACGCCTGGGGCGAACTGGTGAGCCTTGAGCTGGAAGCAGCCAGAGTGCAGCTTGAAGCCGTTCTCGGGTGGGGAAACGACGGCGAGTTGCTCGACAGGATATTCAATCAATTTTGCATAGGTAAATAACTTTAATGGATCAGCTCTCCGATCCTCGACCATCTGACCTTGTCCAGCAGGTTTTTAGCTTCACCATTCCATGAAAAGTAAATAACGAAAGCCCTTCCCAATACGTTATCGAACGGCAGGAACCCCCAAAAGCGGCTGTCCTCACTGTTGTTGCGGTTGTCGCCCATTACGAAAAAAGAGTGTTCGGGAACAACTACAGGACCGAAGTTCTCCACAGTCTCTATGAAACCCGCCGGCTCTTTGTTGTCGAAGTAACCCCACGGATCAGGGATCGGCGTATCATCGATATATATTTTGCCCCCTATGACTTGAACGGTTTGTCCCGGCATCCCGATGACCCTTTTAATGAAGTCCTTCGATGGGTCTTTCGGGTAAATAAATACGATAACATCACCAAGTTTTGGTTCTTTATGGGGTTCTAAGCCCAAACCGCCGAAATTTCCGCAAATGACTCTTATTCGCCAATAGGACGAAA
>OMOE01000026.1 GCA_900290365.1 Syntrophobacter sp. SbD1
TGAAGTTTCATTCTCGTTCAAACGGCGTCTGCGGACGTAGCGGCTCCGCTGGATTCCGGCTCAGAAACCCTGCCGGAATGACGAAAACGAGGGTTCCGCACCTTTTCATGGTTTCAGGGTGTTGTGCGCTCCCTGGGGGATGGGACGCTTTTGGACGCCACATCCTCCAGGGGCTGCGTTAGTGGTGTTAGCCTTTAATTGGCGGAAAGGGATGTTTCAATCGCCCTGCCTTTTGTCTCAGTAACCAAGCCGACGGTGATAAGAACGCAGATCACTGCCGGTATTGTGAAAAACGCAAAAACACCGGTGAAGCCGAGCCCCAGTTGCTGGGCCAGGCCGCCAATGAGGGGACCGCAGAACGCCCCGGCGCGCCCGGCCGCCGTAGCCCAGGCAATCCCGGTGTTCCTGAATTCGGTTCGGTAGGTTTCGGCCATAAGGGGCATTAACCCGGACAGTGCATAATTCATCATTATACCGACCAAAACACTGCACGTAAGCACCTGCCACTGGTTGGTGCTAAGTCCCAGCAGTATGATAGCGACGGCACAAAAGAAGAAACCGAGGGCCATATTTTTCTTGCGGCCGATCACATCGGCCATAAAGCCTGTGCCCATCGTACCAACAATGGAAAACAGCGATTGCGTGACTGCGAAGGAATAACTGCGGACGACCCCGTAGCCCTTTCCGACAAGCAGGGTGGGAAGCCAGGCTGTGACGCCGTAAATGATGATACCTCCAAAGAAATAGATAAGCCAAAAAGAAGCTGTGGATTTAAAGTAATCGGAGGAGAAAATAGCTTTTGCGCCTACCGAAGGAGCAGGAGGGGGAATCAGCAGACTTCCGGGAGACAGTTCCCGTGCCTTGCCTTTGCCGGAAATTTCAATCTTTTGAACTATCTCTATCGCCTCCCGCTCGCGCCCGTGGGCAATCAGCCAGAAGGGAGATTCGTTGGATTGGAGAAGTAAAAATATGCCATACAGGGCCGGCACGCCGCCCAAAAGGTAGCAAGCTCTCCAACCAAACGTGGGCACCACATAAATGGCTACCAATCCGGCGACTGCCCATCCCACCATTAAAAATGACAGGATCCCGGCCGAAAGAAGCCCTCTGTTCTTTGCGGGTGCGAATTCCGACGCCATCGTTATCGCTACCGGGATGCAAGCGCCTAGTCCAACACCGGCTAAAACCCTGAGTATCGAAAAGGAGGCATAGTTGGGAACAAAAAAGATGGGCATCGTAAAGAGGGAGTACACAAGGCAGGATATCCCAAGCGCCCTTTTCCTTCCAATGCGATCGGATATCATCCCGGCAAAAATTGCCCCGATCCCCAGACCGAGAAGACTCCATGATGCAAGGCTCCCGGTTTGAACCGGGCTCAAGGCCCACGCTTTGCCGATCTGCGGCATGGTAAAGGGCACAATCATGTAGTCCAGGCCGTCGAAGACAAGAGTAAGCCCGACCAAAATGAAAATACCGAGAGTGTACTTAGTTATGCCGGTTTGATCGATGATTTCAGAAATAAAGTATTTCTTCACTGCTGTCTCCTTATTGTATAAGTCCCAGGTGATCTATAATTGCCAAACACCGGCAAATCGGAAAACATCCCAAGTTGATGTAAACGACGCTCAAAGCTGGAATGTGAAGGAGCAGCACGTGCAGGGAAGCAAAGGAGAGGCAGCGCTCAGATGAACTGTGTGGTCGCCCCCGGAGGGGTAATCTCATAGCATGCGTCAATACCTGGTTGAGATCAATCCAAATCCGTATCTAAGTTTAGCCTACTGAATCTGTAGCATAAACATCCGAGCAAAAGCAAGCATTTTTCCGCGACGGCATTTTTGGGGCTTTTTTTAGCTTTTTCCGCTAAGACCCGGCAAAACCATCTATAAGAAGCAACCCGGATTACCGTAAAAGGTAATAAAGTTCAGTTCAGTATACTGAATTATTTTTATTCCGTTTTAGCCAGGTCGGAGATGCCGAACCTCAGTGCACGTACCGCTTACAAAGGAGTTAGGACAAAACGTTTTAGATAAGCCCCGGCAAGAAGTGGAATCTGAATCCAGTAACTGCGAAGAGGGCCCACAACTGAAATCCGGAGTTCGTTACGTTTGATATAGAAAACGGATGTTTTCTATATCTCCAAAATTTGCATTTCTGCGTCCACAAGTCAAATCAAATCTAATCGAAAAATCCTTTGACCCCTTGCCTGCCAACCGCAGAGGGTATAAAAAATCTGTATTTTCCAGTCTGGAATCGAAAGACTGAAAAGCTTTTTTAGACAGGATTAACAGGATTTACAGGATTCAAAAAAACTTTTTAGAACATCAAGCTTTTTCCCCTAAACCCTGTTAATCCTGGTAATCCTGTCAAAGTTTTTAATCATGAAATATAGCAGGGTGAGAAGGATGGGCACACTTTGCGATGCTTTGCAGATTAGGGGTGGAGGAGTGGTCAGCCTGGCCGGCGCGGGCGGAAAAACCACCCTTATGTTTCAGCTTGCCCGCGAGCTCGCATCCGATGGCCACTCGGTTCTGACCACTACGACGACCAAAATTTTCAAACCTGCCCCCGATCAGTCCCCGATGGTGGTCCTGGCCGAAAATCTTCCCATACTGCTCGAAAAGTTCGGGGCTTCGGTCCCGGGGGGGCTTCATGTGACGGCAGTCTGCGGTGAGTTGGCGGCACAGGGTAAACTCATCGGTTATCCTCCGCAACTGATCGACACAGTGCAAAAAACCGGTTTGTTCCGGTGGATCCTGGTTGAAGCAGACGGCGCCCGGGGGCGCCCCCTGAAAGTGCCGGCCGCCCATGAACCTGTGGTCCCGGCAAGCAGCGGTTGGGTCATTGCGATGGTTGGCCTCGACGTCATCGGAAAACCGCTTGACGATCAACATGTGTTCCGCTCGCAGGATTATTCCCGCATCACCGGTCTTGCTGCGGGAACGCCTGTTACCGCCGAGTCGGTGGTTCGCGCCGTTTTGTCCCCCGGTGGGATACTGAAAGGTTTTCCCCCGGAGGCGAAACGGATATTGTTCCTAAACAAGGCCGAAAGCCGGGGGCGGCGCGCGGCAGGCAGGGAAATTGCCCGTTCCCTGCTTGAAAGGAGCAGCGGCGGCATTGACCGGATTATCGTGGGTTCACTGTCGCCGGGATTTTTTCTACTGCTATCCTGCGACCTGCAATCCAAGCGGTAGGACCGCTAGCCGGATTCGCCGCTGCCTTCGGCGGCGGGCGGTGGGACCGCAGCCAGGATTGCCGCCACCTTCGGCGGCGGCAGGAAAATCTTGACAAAATTTCAAGAAACTCGATGTTAGTTACATAGAGAAAGCGAAAAACAAACCACGGATCGCACGGATAGGCACGGATAAGGGCAAAGAATTATACTCCAATAATATGCCTTCTGTTCTCTATCCGCGGCGATCCGTGTCATCCGTGGTTTGCTTTTCATTTTGCCTTTCCTCTGTGCCTCGCAGCCTGCCCCGGCAGTGCTTCTGGGCCGGGGGTGAATGGGTGCCAATCCAACGGGTTTGATTGACAATGGAAAAAAAGCCGACCGCCGGGATCATCCTTGCCGCCGGCACATCCAGCCGTCTTGGCAGGCCTAAACAACTGCTGGAAATCAACGGGCGGATGCTGCTGGCAAAGACTGTGGACACCACGCTTGCATCGCAACTGGACCATGTGATTTTGGTCCTGGGACACGAGTCCGGCCGGATCATCGCCGCCTTGGGAGAAAGGCTGAAAGACCCGAGGATATCCGTAACCATAAATGAGCGCTACCGGGATGGAATGTCCGGTTCCTTGCAGCAGGGACTTTTGCAGGCCGGCGGTTCTTTCCCCTCCATAATGGTGATTCTCGGGGACCAGCCTTTTTTGGATCATGGCACCATCGATTTATTGCTGGCCAAATTCCGGGACTCGGACAAAGACATTTGCGTTCCCTGCCTCAAAGGCCGGCATGGGCTTCCGGTGATCTTGAGCAGCAGGTTCTATAAAGATATTATGAGTATCCGGGGGGATGTGGGAGCAAGAAACATCGTCCGGGAAAATCCGGAATGCGTGCTCAGGGTGGAAATCGAAAACGTTGACTGTTTTTTCGATATAGACAGTGAGGAGGACCTGCAGCGTTGGGCTTTTCAGGACTTAATTCCATAGTTCATGCTTTTCTGGTAAAAAATCTTCTTGACCGTCTCCGCGCTCTCAGCCTTCTCTGCGGGCTTTCTAAATCCACCGCAGAGACGCAGCGATCGCGGAGAAAAGCAATTGAATAGTCAATAAGGGCAAAAACAAAAGTTATGAGGTCCCGCTGTCCAGCGGAATTTTCAAGCACTGACTGCAGAGGTGGCAGGGATTGCAGAGATCTCACGAGAAAACGAAAACTTATAGTTACCTGCTTGCCAAGATTTCAAGAAACTGCACATGTCAGTGCAGGGACCTGAGTTAACTTAATCTCCTGATTTTATTTGTCTGCTGGATTTCTTTTTCTCTGCGTCTCTGCGCCTCTGCGGTTGATTTGGGTTCCGGCTCGTCCGGGTTAGGATTAAAGATGCCGTATTCAAGCAGAATAAGTTCACTCCAAGACCGGATTAGCGAGCTGGGTCTTGCGGGCGCCATATTGTTTTACTCCCGGGATATTTACTATTATTCCGGCACGGCTCAACCGGCCTATCTGGTTGTCCTGCCCGACGATTACAGGCTCTTTGTCCGCAGGGGATATGAGATTGCCGCGATGGAGTCGGGATTTGAAAAAGAGCGCATCGTCAATGGGGTTTTTCTGGAAGCGATCGCCGGCGAAATGTTTCCCGGAGAGGGACGGGGGGCGAAGGTGGGCACGGAGATGGATGTCCTGACGGTGCCCCATGCCCGCAAGATCAAGCAGGTCCTCGGTATGCGGGAACTGGTGGATATCTCCGGCGAAATACTTAGACAGCGCTCGGTGAAGGATGCGCAGGAGCTGGAAAGCATAAGAAAGGCCTGCTCTGCCGTCCATGCGGGCCACCTTGCAGTGGTCTCCTCCCTTCGCGCCGGCATGAGCGAGCTTGAACTGGCCGCCGCCGTGGAAAATGCCCAACGCCTCGCCGGGCACGAGGGTTGTTTCTTTATGCGTGCCCCGGACTTTGTGATGAGCAGGGGGCCTTTGGCCTCTAGGTCGAATCTGCGCTTTACAAGCGGCAGTCTTTTTACTCTGTCCGGCGCAGGGTTAAGCCCGGCCATACCGACAGGCCCATCCCGGCGGATCATCGAAGCCGGAGATATGGTGCTGGTGGATATACCGGTATGCGTTGAGGGTTATCACGCCGATCAAAGCCGCACCTATGCCGTCGGGCATGCTCAGCAAAGAGCGTTGGATTTGTTTGAGCTCTTACGCTCGGTGGCGGACTGCCTGATCGGCAATCTTCGTCCCGGTATGGCCTGCGCAGAAGCGTTCGCTCTGGCGATGGCCGAGGCAAAAACCTCCGGGATCGGCGATTCCTTTATGAACTTTAACTCTGGAGTCAAAGCACATTTCGTCGGCCATGGCATTGGACTCGAAATCAATGAGCCTCCTCTGCTTGCACGCAACAGCCGGGCCGTCCTGAAGGAGGGCATGGTCT
Source organism: Syntrophobacter sp. SbD1 (assembly GCA_900290365.1). Lineage (GTDB taxonomy): Bacteria > Desulfobacterota > Syntrophobacteria > Syntrophobacterales > Syntrophobacteraceae > SbD1. Next base: position 5,592 of record OMOE01000026.1, read on the forward strand.
TAGCGATTGAAATGCATCTGCTGGAGCCGCAAGGTCATGCCCTCAAGCTTGAAGACACAGTGCTCATCGCTGCGAATGCAGTCGAAATATTGACGCAAAGCCCGCGAGAACTCATGGTAGTTTGAGTTCAACCTTATGCATATTCCTTAGGCGGCGTGCCTTGTCAGTTCCCAGCCCAGGCAGGCAAGCCATACGTGTTTAGGGATCTGCTTGCGTCCCATACGGTAATAGGCCACCATCCTTTTGGACATGCCCAGCGCTTCGGCTGCCGTGCTTAGAGTTAAACCGTTCCGCCGCATCCACTCAAAAAACATTTCATGGGACGCTTCGCCCATCTGTTCCCGTGTCCATGCATATATGTTGTCGTCGCCAAATTCAGAGTCGAACCACTCGATGCTGCCGCCCCACTCTGCTAGATGCACTCGCCTGAAGACATCAGGATCGAGGATGCGGTTTAGTGCCGGGACGCTACGAAGCTGCTTCTCAATATTCACGTCAAGTGTTTCCCCCGTATCCCATTTTATGCGCAGCTTGTAAGGATCAAGCGCTGTAACTTCAAGTGCCCTTGGGAATCTGCTTTTTATGGGCGCCATTTTTTCCACTCCTGCATAAGCTGTTCTTTATTATTAGATGCCCACTCGATCACCTCTGCAATCTCAAACACTTTGACCTCACCGAACACTTCGAGGGAATCGATTTCAACCAGGCAGTTGCGGCCATCGCTCATAACCACGTGGAAATGCGGTGGCATGTGGTCCCGGGATCGTATCTCGATGCGGCAGTTTGTAAATCGTTTCAGTGTCGGCATAGGAACTATGTAGCGCAATGGTTGCACCAAGTCAAGGTCTTAAACGGTATCCCGATTAAGAAGACCGCGAATGCCACACCCCATCCGAGACGTCCCGGAGGATTTCCATAATCGGAGCCCCCTTCGGGGTTTCCAATACTCCGGGACATGGGTTTCTCAACCAGAAGCGGCAATAGAAACGGCAAAAAGAAAAAGCTGACGAATCTGTTGATTGACGACATTCCGGTATGCTCTTATCCTGCTGGTATAGTGGACCGAACGGCATTCACAGTCCCACCCATCCAGTCCGAGGGTATCGCAGAAGTATTTATGCTGATCTGCATAATGAGTTGGGGCGCCCGGTTCCCACAAACATCCGGGACAAGAAAGGAGAAAACCATGGCGCACGCGGAACACAAAAACCATAATGCCCAATAAAAATAGGGAAGTGGAATTAGAGGCCGAAATCAAGGCGCTACGCGCCAGAGTTTCGGAACTGGAGTCAGTGGCGGAAATCCGCCGTGAAGCGGAGAAGACTGTCAGGGATCAGCTTCAGTTCCTGCAGATATTGATTGACACCATTCCCAACCCGATATTTTTCAAAGATAAGGACGGAAAGTACCTGGGATGCAATAAAGCGTTCGAGCGGCGCGTCGGGTTGACCATGGGCGAGATCATAGGAAAATCAGCGTTTGATCTATATCCGAAAGAGCTTGCCACGCGATATGAACAGCACGACTCCGAGCTTTTTAAGCGTCCCGGTGAAAAGACATACGAGACAAGGCTGACTTACCCGGATGGCCAGGATCATGATGTCATTATAACGAAGGGGATTTTTACGGATTCCGAAGGGAATGTTTCGGGTTTAGTCGGGGTCACACTGGACATAACCGAGCGCAAACGGGGCGAGAAAGCGCTGCAAAAAGCGCATGACGAACTTGAATCGCGGGTGCAGAGAAGAACAGCTGCGTTGGCGGAGGCTAACAGCAAATTGGAAAAAGAGGTCGCGGAGCGAAGCAGGATCGCCGAAGAACTAAGAATAAGCGCTGAAAAGCTGAAGATATTTGCTTACTCCGTTGCTCATGACCTGAAAAGTCCCTCAGTCGGGATTTACGGGCTTGCCAGACTGTTGCACAATAACTTCGCGGCAATTCTCGGTGCGAAAGGAGCCGGTTTTTGTGACAATATAATGAAGGCATCAGAGCATGTGGCCTCCCTGGTCGATTCAATCAATCAGTTCATCTCCACAAAGGAAACTCCGCTCAAAATAGAGCCGATAGACATGGAGGAGGTCTTTCGCATGTTGCGGGATGAGTTTTCTTCAAGACTGACAGTGAGGCAGATATGCCTGTTTGAGCCCACTGGGATTCCGCTTGTGCGCGCGGATAAGATTGCCATCCTGAGAGTTTTCAGAAATCTGATAGACAACGCTCTTAAATATGGAGGCGACTGTCTTACAACTATTGAACTCGGCTATGAGCAATCCGATGATTTCCATCATTTTACGATAAGAGATGACGGTGTCGGAATCCAGGCAAAAGACGGCAGCGAAATATTCAACCTGTTTCAGCGGCAAAATGCATCGGATGAGATTGAAGGCACGGGCCTGGGGCTTGCAATCGTAAAAGAAGTAGTCGAACTGCACAGAGGTGAGGTCTGTGTGGAGCGGGGCGCTGAGGGCGGGACAGTTTTTCATTTAAGCATTAAAAAGGATCTTTGATCCAGGCATTACAACTGGTTCCAGACAATGGCCCTGCAACATAATACGCGCGCCCCGGGGAAATGAGACGCCAAAATTTTCGCCATTTTCGAATCATTTGTTTACCGATACGGTTAAAATTGACTCTTTCGAAATTGGCAAGCTGTGGACTATCACTGAGCCTAATAGGGTGCTGAAAAAGGATTGAAATTCACACCCTACAGTAAAAACCTCATGGGACCGTCACCCCGGCGAAGGCCGGGGTCCAGTGTTTTTGTTCGTAAAATCAAATAGTTCAAAAAAGCTCTGGATTCCGGCCTCAAGATCGACCGAGGCCCTACGCAGGAGCCATCGGGTTGCGGCCGGGTTGTGTCAATAGCCGGAATGACGAAATCAGCCGTCTTTTTAGGGTTCTTTTCCCACCAGCAGGCCCTTTTTCAGCACCCTGCTAAGCTGGGGACAGTTTCAAAGATTTGTTACGTACAGCGGGAGTAATGATAGGCTTTGGCTTCCTTCTATGCCCGATCCACGATTTGGCCAACTACCTTAACCAACTCTCTGCCAGGGATTTCATCATTTCTACCCATTTATCGAATGTCGCCGGTTTGGTGATAAACGAATCTGCCCCGGCTTGGGTTGTGAAGGTGATGTCCCTTTGCTCTCTGGATGTGGTGAGGATCACGACTGGTATGTGGTGAAGAGTGGGTTCGGCTTTGATTTCAAGGAGGGCTTCTCGGCCATCCTTTAGCGGCATGTTGAGATCGAGCAGGATAAGATCAGGCAATCGTTTTGCGTCAGATCGGGAATGCTCTGAGAGGTAGTCCATGAGTTCTACACCATCCAAAACGCATGAGAAAGCAGCCTTTGCCCCACTTTCCACAATGGCTTCGGTTGCGAGTATGCAGTCCTCGACATCGTCATCGGCCATCAATACCACCTTTTGCCGTACTTCAGTCACCTATATGGCCTCCAAGCGGTATTGCTTCACCGGCAGTCTGATTATGAACGTTGAGCCTTTCCCGGGCTCGCTCTCGGCCCTGATACTGCCCCCATGGCGTTCAGCTATTTTCCGGCATATGGTAAGTCCTATTCCGGTTCCTGCATATTCGTTACGGCGATGCAATTTCTGGAAGGGCTTGAAAATACGTTCGGCATACTTCTGGTCAAATCCAATGCCGTTGTCCTTTACAAATATTTCGCAAATCTCCGTCCCATCCTGTTTTGCGTATACCACGATCCTGGGAGGCTCTTCGCTGCGGAACTTGAGCGCATTATCAATGAGGTTTTGGAAGATGCGCAGAATTTGGATTTCATCGGCATCTATCTGGGGCATGGTTTCGATCTCGATCAGTCCGGCTGTCTCTTTGATAGTATCTTCAAAAACATCCGCTGCTTCCAGTGCAGCTTTTACGAGGTCTATTGCCTCGAATGGCTCCGATATCGAAGCTGCCCGTGAGAATTGAAGCAAGTCGCTCACAAGTTGCCGCATGCGGGAGGCCGATGCTATGACCCGATCCAGGTATTCTTGTCCAGTACTATCAAGTGTCGATACACATCTCTTTTGAGCCATGTCACAGAAAGTCTGAATTTTTCTCAACGGCTCCTGCAAATCGTGAGCGGCAACAAAGGCAAAATCCTGTAACTCTTCGTTCAGCTTTTCAAGCTTTGCGGCATATTCAATTAGCGCCTTATTCGATACACTCAGCTCGGCAGTCCTTTCCCGAACCCGGAGATCAAGTTCATTATGTGAACTGCGAAGCTGCTGTTCCATCTGCTTGCGTTCGGTGATAACGTCGAACACGGCTACGAAATGCTCTTTCCTCGGACTGTAGATAGAGATCGAAAACCACATACCCAAGGCTTCCAAATAGCGCTCAAACTGTTCTGGCACGCCGGTTTTTGCCACTCTACCGTAAATTTCGATTAACTCGGAATCGGATTCCCGTATGCCGGGAATGACCTCGGATACATTTTTCCCGATCACATTCTTTAACCCGGTCAAGGTTTCAAAGGCACGGTTAACATTGAGGTATATAAAATCTTTCGGTTCCTCTTCTTCAAAGAGCATTTTGCAATACGCATATCCATCCAGCATGTTATCAAACAAAGAACGGTAGTGCTCTTCGCTCTGCTCCAGGGCTTCCTGTGCCCGCCGTTTCTCGGTGACATCATGGAAAACCAGGACAACCCCGATGATGTTCCCGGCGCTGTCCTTGATAGGCGCGGCGCTGTCCTCTATAGGGATCTCGCGTCCTTCGCGGGAGATCAAGGCCGTGTGGTTAGCCAGATTAACGATGCATCCCGCGCGGAGCACTCGCTCGACAATATTCTCGGCCCCCTGGCGGGTTTGTTCGTTGATGATTTGGAAAATGCTCTGAACAGGCTGGCCGACGGCATCCTCCAGTTCCCAACCGGTCAACTTAGAGGCAATTGGATTGATGAAAGTGATCCGACCTGACGCATCGGTAGCGATTACGGCATCCCCTATGCTGCCAAGGGTTGTACGGAACCATTCCCGACTCATGGATAATGCCACTTCGGCTTCCTTGCGCCCGGTTATGTCTTGCATTGACGAAAGGATGAACTTGTGTCCGCCGATGTCAACCCAGTCCAGGTTGACGAGTAGGGCGAGCTGGGTGCCCGCCCTGGTGAAGGTTGCTATCTCTTGGTTCCGCACTGAACCGTGCTGCCGGAATTCGTTTATAAGGCGCTCTCTTTGTTCCTCTTCACGTATCACTCCCAACTCTACACTGGTCTTCCCGATAACATCCTCCTTGCGAATGAAACCGGCTAAATCCAGCCACGCCTGGTTCACGTCGTAAAGCACACCGTCGGGAGTGGCGGCCAGCGACATGGCAAACGGCGCCGCATGAAACAGGGTCGAGAACTTCTCTGCGACCTGTTCGCTTTCCTGAAGCTTTTTTTCTGCCTGTTTGCGTTTTTCTTCCTCTTTGACTATAAACCAAGCCTTCGCCCCCAGTGTTGAAAACACCATTCCACAAATGAACAGTGTGCAGATGACAAATGCCAGCTTGTTTCTGAAAGAGATCAGGCCGGAAAGCACATCCTGTTCGGCGGAGGCCACGGCAATAGACCAAAACGTACTCCCGACATGAACCGGCATATACACCGCGTATTCCCTGATTTGCCCGACATTGCGGACGCCTGTTCCGTCAAAGGTGTATATTGCCGTGCCTTCATGGCCCTTGAGCATATCGTTGACCATGATCATACGCGGAGGGGAATCCTTCATCGTTTCGAACACGGATTTGCCGGTGAATCCTGGTGTCGGGCTGTAAAGCTGCACCCCGTCACGGCTGACAACCCAGGCGTATCCTGTTTTGCCGATCTTTATCACATCAAGATATCGCTTCGCTATGCTCTCGAAGTTTATCAATATTCCAATTGACCCTTTGAATACGGACCCCTTGAAGACCGGCACATGGAGGGCAACTGCGTCAAATCCCTCAACCGCCTTGAATACATCGCTAATAACCGGTATGTGATCCCGCAGCAGCTCACGCACGTGCTTCTGATTCGAGATATCAATTCCCAAAAGGCTGCTTTGGGGAAAGTTATGGATTATTACGCCACTTTCATCCACGCGGGTAATTGAGCTGATCTGCTCCTGATTGGCTTCGTAGAAAAGTTTCATATAATGTTTACCGACGGCGTCGATATCGATAATCTCATCCATCTTCGATAAAGAGTTTAAATCGCGGGTCCACGTTGCGAAGAAATCTTCGATTCCCAGTGCCGCCTGCCTTGCATGTATCATCTGCTCTTCATTCAGCTTCGAGATTGCCGTGTTCTTGGCCTCCTTGTAAAAGCTGTTGAAGAGAAAAGCGCAGGCACCGGTGAATACAATCGTAAGGGCGATAAATATTCTTTTGTTCACTGGTAAATCTCCTGCCCAGTACAATGCTTAAAGGATGATCGGCCTATCCACAACCCGCCGGAGGATTAGACCGCTTGAGCGCCACTACGAGCCTCGATTCACTCGATGAACAGGGTTCAGAGCAGTTCGTTGTCTGTATGCCCAACCTCTTCCCTTACTGAGCCCAATGTTATGAGAATCGAGGTAAACCAGCACAGAATACTGCTTTGTGGAGATTACTGAATTATTGGCATGGTAGTAGAATTAGAGCAAGAAGGCACTACCCATTCTAGCGCGCATAAAATACCCATATCGAGTGGGTATTTATCGCCTTTGAACGGAGCCGAACGAAGGGGAACCCATCACTGAGAAACATGCGGGTTATTGGAGGCTCAAAAGGTAGGTTCTAAGGTCGGCTCCTCCGCCTCGTAATCCCAGTTTTTTCCGGATGTTGTCCCTGTGCCGGCACACGGTTTTCTCCGAGATGCCGAAGAGTTCTGCTAACTGGGCTCGGTATTTCGACGACCGCTTCGTCTTGGCTGCCCGAATGCATGTGATGCGCTCAGTTGATCCGGTGGAGAAATGATATCAATTTGCGTTAAAGAGCGGGCGGGGATAAACTCCGCCCCTACGGCGCCGTCACGCGGTTCTTTTGTAGCAAGGGGAGGGCTTTCGCCGTCCCGAAGCACCCGATTTGAACGCAAATTGGTATGACAGGTGGCTATTCGAGAGACTGGAGTCAACTGACTTTCGGGCCAAAACGACTTGGCTCATGCCAATTTGCGTTCAAGACCGGACAGGGATATGCCCCACCCCGACCCTCAGAAAAGCAGGCTGAAGCAAAAGACAGGCTGAAGGTTGTTAGGCGGTACCTAAACCCCTTCAGCCTAAACCCCTTCAGCCTGCTTCCTCTCCCGGTCTTTCGCAAATTGGCTCAGTTGTGCTCCCGCGTATTTTTAAATGAGATATCAGGCCAATTTTCGATAATATATTCAAGGCGCCATGCATTGGGAGCGAGATAGGCCATGTGCCCTTCTGAATCATGGGCCAAATTACCCAGGTGTTTCCTCTCAAAATCCTCGAACTTTTTCTTGTCATCGGAGCCAATCCAACGGGCCGCAGAATGTGACAAGGGGTCAATTCTCCGTTTGGCCGGTTGTTAGACCAGTCTGGATGCGTTGGCGACGCTCATCAAGTTCTGGGTCGGATGCCATGCTGATGAACTTGAAATTGCCAGATCGAGAAAATGGGTCAAACGGAGACTTGACCCCTTTCTCTTTGAAATGCACCTGATGGAGCCGCAAGGTCTTGCCCTCAAGCTTTAAGACACAGTGCTCATCGCTCCGAATGCAGTCGAAATATTGACGCAAAGCCCGCGAGAGCTGGTGGTAGTTTGAACGGTGAGGGGGGAGGAGTGAGTAACCCTCATCACCTTCACGGTCAAAATGCATCGAATGACGAATCTCTTGATTGACGACATTCCGGTCAGAAACGAATTTCCAAGCCGGTCTTACTCGCCGCCGCCTCTGGCGATGCCCAGAGGTTTGAGGATTTCCGATATGATACGAACCCTCGCCCTGTCGGTCCCTGAGGCCTGCGCTTCCCGGTGGAGCCGCGTCAGGGCGGCCGCGTGCCGGTACATGTTCCGCCGCCCGGATTCTCGGGCCGCCTCGATCAGGCTCCAGTCGTCGGTTTGCCGGAATCGGAAGAAGGCTTCCCGGATTTCCGGGAAAACCGCCCGCGAGATGGCGCGCTGGAAAGCGACGTAGAACCCGAGGGAGGATTCGACGCGGTTTTGCACGATGTGGCCGAGCAGCCCTTCCGAGTGGGTGTCCGCAAGAACGTCTTTTAGCACCTGGGCAAAGATTTCGACCGGGGTGTTCGCATAGGCAGAGACCATTTCCTGCCAGACATAGGCAGAGACCATTTCCTGCCAGAGGCCGCTGTCGAAGCCGATCTCTAACACTTCCCCGATTTCGTGGTAGACCCAGGTTTCAAGTTCCCGCCCACCGAGTTCGAATCGGCGCATTCAGCCAGGAAAAAAGTGGGTTTCATGCCGATGCCGTAGCCCGCCCCGTAGACCAGACCCAGCGGGCGCAGGCGGACGTTTAGTCCGGCCATGTCGTAAGGATCGAAACGCTCTGCGCCCAGGACAACC